>JBDTAG010000216.1:0-6835 GCA_039924745.1 Rhodoferax sp. | reverse complement strand
TCCGTACTGAGACGGACACCGAGGCCAGCGGCGCCCAGAATTTTGACGCCCGCGTTCGCAAGGAATTGGGTTTGGCGCCGACCGACCCCGCTGTGGAATATGTCGCCGAGCTCAAGTTCGACGGCTTGGCCATGAACCTGCGTTACGAAGACGGTGTGCTAGTACAAGCCGCCACCCGTGGAGATGGCGAGACGGGTGAAGACGTCACGCAAAACATTCGTACGATTGGGCAGATACCCTTGCGCCTGTCTTCTGAAGTGCCAGCTGTGCTGGAAGTCCGTGGCGAGGTTTATATGCGCCGCGATCAGTTTGAAGCGATGAACGAGAAGCAGCGCGAAAAGGGCGAAAAAACCTTTGTGAACCCGCGCAACGCCGCCGCCGGTGCGGTGCGCCAGTTGGACCCCGGCATTGCTGCCCAACGCCCCTTGAGCTTCTTCGCCTATGGCTTGGGCGAGGTCACGCCGGCGGAGCAGGGCGGCCCATCATTCGGCACCCACTACAACATGCTGCAAACCTTGAAGCATTGGGGTTTTCCGGTCGCAGCCCTCGTGCAGATTAGACATGGTGCTCCTGAATTGGTAGCGTACCACCAGCATATTGGTCAAACCCGTGATCAGCTTCCGTACGATATTGACGGGGTCGTCTACAAGGTCAACAGTCTGGCCCTGCAACAGCAATTGGGTTTTGTAAGCCGCGAGCCCCGTTGGGCGGTGGCCCACAAATACCCGGCGCAAGAGGAGATCACCAAGGTAATGGGCATTGACGTGCAAGTCGGCCGTACCGGCAAGTTGACGCCAGTGGCCAGGCTAGACCCTGTGTTCGTGGGTGGAACCACCGTCTCTAACGCCACGCTGCACAACCTGTTTGAACTGCGCCGCAAAAAGGTGCGCGTGGGCGATATGGCGATCATCCGCCGTGCTGGCGATGTGATCCCCGAAGTGGTCGGTGTGGTCAGTACAGGCCCTCGCGCGGTGTACGTGCCCAATTTCCGGATGCCACGCCAGTGCCCTATCTGTGGCAGCGCGGTGGTTCGCGAAAAAGACGAAGTCAACCACCGCTGTAGCGGCGGCTTGTTCTGCAGTGCCCAGCGCAAGCAGGCCATTCTGCATTTCGCGCAACGCCGCGCTGTCGAGGTTGAGGGCTTGGGTGACAAGCTGGTTGAGCAAATGGTTGACGCCGGTATCGTCAAAACTTTGCCAGATTTGTACCGTCTGGGTCTGACCGCACTGGCGGCATTGGATCGCATGGCCGAAAAATCTGCGCAGAACATCGTGGCGGCGTTGGAAAAGTCCAAGCAAACCACCTTGCCGCGTTTCTTGTTCGGCCTGGGCATTCGCCACGTCGGTGAGTCCACCGCCAAGGCGCTGGCGCGGCACTTTGGCAAGCTCGACAGCATCATGGATGCCACGTTGGAGCAATTGCTGGAAGTGGCTGATGTGGGGCCCATCGTTGCGCAAAGCATTCGCACTTTCTTTGAACAGGCCCATAACCGCGAGGTGGTGGAGCAATTGCGCGCCTGTGGCCTGATGTGGGAAGAGGGCGACCCTGCGGTGCAAGCCCCCAAGCCACTGGCAGGCAAGACCTTTGTGCTGACTGGTACTTTTCCAACTCTGACCCGCGATGAAGCCAAGGATCTGCTGGAAGCGGCGGGCGCCAAGGTGGCGGGCTCCGTCAGCAAGAAGACGGACTATGTGGTCGCCGGAGAAGAAGCGGGCAGCAAACTCGAAAAAGCCCAAGCCTTAGGTGTGACCGTCATTGACGAGGCGGCGATGCAAGCACTGCTACAAGGAGACAACCATGACCGTACGTGACATCCTCAAAATGGGCGACCCACGCCTGTTGCGCGTTGCGCAAACTGTCCCCGAAGCCGACTTCGACTCCGACGCCTTGCACCTGCTCATTAGCGACCTGCTGGACACAATGAAAGCAGCAAATGGCGCCGGTCTGGCCGCGCCGCAAATCGGCGTGGATCTGCAGGTCGTCATCTTTGGCAGCCGCGATAAAAACCCGCGCTACCCCGACCGCCCCATCGTGCCACCGACGGTGCTGGTCAACCCCGTCATCACACCGCTTGCAGCAGACGGCAGCGTGGGCGTTGAAGCACCGCAAGACGATGATTGGGAAGGTTGCCTGTCCGTCCCCGGCCTGCGCGGGCTGGTGCCCCGCTGGTCGCGGATTCGCTACACCGGTTTTGACCAATACGGCGATCCCATCGACCGCACCGTGGATGGCTTCCACGCCCGCGTCGTGCAGCACGAGTGCGACCACCTGTGGGGCAAGCTCTACCCGATGCGGGTTCGCGATTTCAGCCAATTTGGCTACACTGAAGTTTTGTTCCCCGAACTGAGTTGAACTATATGAGCCCAGAACTTGCCAAAAAGCTCGCCGCTGCAGTGGACGGCATGCCGGCTTTTCCCAAGAGCGTGCAGCGGGTTCTGGAGCTGACGCGCGATGTCAACAGCACGCCCAAGGATCTGGTCGAAGTCATCGACAAAGACCCGGTGCTGACCGTCAAGATTCTGAAGGTCGTCAATTCGGCTTACTACAGCCTGCCCAAGCAGATCACATCGGTTGGCCACTCGGTGGTCTACCTCGGGTTCAACACCATCAAAAATTTGGCGCTCAGCATTGCCGCCATTGGCATGCTGCCCAAGACCAACGAAGCGGGTTTTGACGGCCAACAGTATTTGCTGCACTCATTGGCTACGGCCGCCATCGCCAAACAATTGGCGCTGAAGGTAGACGATGCTGATCCCATGGATTGCTTCATTGCTGGCCTGCTGCACGATTTTGGTAAGGTGGTGCTGGCACAGTTCATGCCCCAAGAGTTCCGCAAGGCATTGGATATCAGCGAGAAGAACGGCACATCGCTGCACTTGGCAGTGCGCCAGGTTATCGGCGTGGACCATGGCGTGGTGGGCGCGATGCTGGTCGAAAAATGGCGCTTTGCGCCCAAGTTGGTCGAAACCATTCGTCACCAATATGGCCCCGAGCTGGCCGACTCCGACATGATTGCCTGCGTGTTCGCGGCCAACCAGATCAGCAAGAAACTCAAGTTTGGCTTTGCTGGCAACTACCTGGTGGAAGAGTTTCCGCCGATGGTGGTCAAGCGCTTGGGCGGCACGTTGGATGAAGTCATCGCCAGGCTGGGCGATTTGACGCCGCTGTTTGAAGAAGCCCAGGTTTTTTCGAAGATCTAGAACCTCTTTTGGCCAAAATCCTTAAGGAAAATTGGCCTCTAGCCCTCGTCGGATATAGGTTAGTAGCTACAAAATATGTAGCATTTCTACTGCGCCGCCAAGGCTTCCAGTAATTCCGTCTCGATCGCGATCTGCTTCTTGTTGTGCTGCAACTCCGGCCCATCGATCAAAAACGTATCTTCCACCCGTTCACCCAACGTGGCAACTTTGGCGAGTTGTACATTGACTTGGTGGCGGGCCAGTACCAAGGCCAGGCTGTAGAGCAAACCCACGCGGTCGCTGGCCGATACATTGAGCAGCCAGCGCTGGCCCTTTTCGTCTGGTGTTAGCGTTACGCGCGGTGCAATGGGGAAGCTGCGAACTCGGCGCGACACGCGGCCGCGGCTAGGTTTGGGTAGCGGGCCGGCATCGGTGATGACCTTGGTCAACCCGTTTTCAATCATGCTGGTGATTTCGCGGTACTCCTCAGGGCCTGCCGAGGTCACGACCTGGAAGGTATCCAACGCGTATCCATTCTTGGCAGTGTGCACGCGCGCGTCCAGAATGCTGAAACCCCGCTGCTCAAAGTAGCCGCAGATGCGAGCAAACAGATCGCTTTGGTCAGGCGTGTAGACCATCACCTGCAGACCTTCGCCAGCGGGCGAACGCCGTGCCCGCACCACTGCTTTGCTGGTGCCCACCAAGCGGGACAGGTGGCGCGTGTGCCAGGCAATGTCGGCCGCGTCGTGGCGCATGAAGTAGCCCACGTCCAGCGTATCCCACAGCGGTTTGTGCGCCTCAAAGGGCAGGGAATGCATATTGACGATGACCAGGGCTTCGCGCTTGCGGGCCTCCACTTCGGCATCGGGGTCGGGCGCATGCCCGCCCAGTGCGCGGCTGGTATAGCGGTACAGGTCTTCCAGCAACTTGCCTTTCCACGCGTTCCAGACCTTGGGTGAGGTGCCGCGAATGTCAGCTACCGTCAGCAGGTAGAGCGCCGTCAACTGTCGCTCGTTGCCGACGCGCTTGGCAAAGTCCGCAATCACCTGGGGGTCGCTCAAATCGGCCTTTTGGGCGATACGGCTCATGGTCAAATGTTCGCGCACCACAAATTCGATCAACTGCGCGTCTTCGCCACTAAATCCATGCTGCTTGCAAAAGCGCCGCACTTCTGCACCGCCTAAATCCGAATGGTCGCCACCGCGGCCCTTGGCAATGTCGTGGAAGAGGGCGGCTATCGACAGTAGCCAAGGCTTGTCCCAACCGGCGGCCAATTGCGAACAAAACGGGTATTCATGCGAGTGCTCGGCGATGAAAAAGCGGCGCATATTGCGCAGCACCATCAGGATGTGCTGGTCTACCGTGTAGACGTGGAACAGGTCATGCTGCATCTGCCCCACGATGCGCCGGAACACCCACAAGTAGCGCCCCAGCACCGAGGTCTGGTTCATCAGCCGCATGGCGTGGGTCGTGCCCTGGGGCGCCATCAAAATCTGGCGGAATGTCTGGCGGTTGACCGGGTCGCTGCGAAAACGGCCATCCATCAGGCTGCGGGCGTTGTACAGCGCTCGCAGCGTGCGGGCCGACAGGCCCTTGACGCCGACAACCGTCTGGTAGACCAGAAACGTCTCCAGAATGGCATGGGGTTCGCGCTGGTACAGGTCGTCGCTTGCCACGTCGATCATGCCGGCTTTGTCGTTGAAATGGTCGTTGATGCGGCGCGGCGCGTGGGTCGATGGGTTGAGGCGCTCTTCAATGTTGAGCAACAGAATCTGGTTGAGCTGGGCCACAGCCTTGGCGGCCCAGTAGTAGCGTTTCATCAGCGCTTCGCTGGCGCGCACGAACTTGGGCTTGGGGTTGGCACCGGTGGAAACCAAGGTCTTGGTCGTGTAGCCAAAGGATTCGGCCACCGCGTTCTGCATGTCAAAAATCAGGCGGTCTTCGCGCCGGTTGGCAATCAGGTGCAGGCGCGCGCGCACCCGCATCAACAGCGATTCGTTGCGCTGGATTTGTTGCACTTCGAAAGGCGTGGCGAGGCCGTTAGCAGCCAGCGCAGGCCAGTTGTCACCAAAGCCTGCCGCCTTGGCCACCCACAAGATGACCTGCAAATCGCGCAGCCCGCCGGGTGATTCCTTGCAGTTGGGCTCCAAGGCGTAGGGGGTGTTCTCAAACTTGGTGTGGCGCTGGCGCATCTCCAGCGTCTTGGCGACAAAGAAGGCCTTGGGGTCCATGGCCTCGAAGAACGCAGATTGGAATTGTTGAACCAGCTCCGGATTGCCGGTGATCAAGCGGCACTCTAACAATGCCGTCTGGATGGTTACGTCCTTTGCGGCTTCGGCCAGGCAACTGCCCAGGGTGCGCACGCTGGAGCCAATTTCCAACCCCACATCCCAGCAACTGCCGATAAATGCCTCTATTCGGCCTTTGAGCGTGGCGTCTAGGTGGGGGTCAAAACCGTCGGGCAACAGCACCAGCACATCGACGTCGGAGTGCGGAAACAGTTCGCCGCGGCCAAAGCCACCTACTGCCAGCAAGGCAAAAGGATGTTGCAGGCCAGCGTGATCCCACAATTGTTTGAGCACACCATCGGCCAACTGAGAAAGCCGGCTGAGCGCCTTGCGCACGTCGCGCCCGGTGGCGTCGCCTTGTCCCAGGTTTTGTAGCAACAGTGCCTTGTTAGCGCGGTACTCGGTGCGGATTGCTTGCAGATCAGCCATGGGTGCCGTGCCGTCGCGAAGCCGAGGTCAGGCGGCGATTTGCGCAGGCACAAACGCCGGCGTGGGCGGCGATCCGTTTGAGAGCGTCATCACCTCGTAGCCGGTTGGAGTGACCAGCACCGTGTGTTCCCACTGGGCGGACAGTGAATGGTCCTTGGTGACGATGGTCCAGCCGTCTTTCTCGGGGCCTTCCTTGATTTCTTTTTTACCCGCATTAATCATGGGTTCGATGGTGAAGGTCATGCCTTCGACCAACTTTTCTAGCGTACCGGGGCGGCCGTAATGCAACACTTGGGGTTCCTCATGGAAGATTTGGCCAATACCGTGGCCGCAGAATTCGCGCACCACGCTGAAGCCATGGCCTTCGGCAAACTTCTGGATCGCAAAGCCGATGTCGCCCAAGTGGATGCCGGGCTTGACCATCATGATGCCCTTCCACATGGCTTCATAGGTGATGTGGGACAGCCGTTTGGCCGCAATGGATGCCTCACCAACCATAAACATGCGGCTGGTGTCGCCGTGCCAACTGTCCTTGATGACGGTGACGTCGATATTGAGGACATCGCCCTTTTTGAGTGGCTTGTCATTGGGGATGCCGTGGCAGACCTGGTGGTTGACGGAGGTGCAAACGGACTTGGGGTAGGGGATATCGCCGCCGCCCTTGTAGTTCAGCGGTGCGGGAATTGCGCCTTGCACCTGGGTGATGTAATCGTGCGCCAGCTTGTCCAGTTCATTGGTCGTCACACCGGGTTTGACGAAAGGCGTCAGGTAATCCAGCACTTCGGAGGCGAGCCTGCCTGCAACACGCATGCCTGCGATGCCTTGGGCGTCTTTGTAGGTAATGGTCATCCCCCAATTATCCCAGAGCGCGCGGCCCGCGGATGCTGCAGGTGTTTTCAGGCTATTACGCCAGGTGCAATTTTTCTTTCCATGCCGAGG
>JBDTAG010000215.1:0-4523 GCA_039924745.1 Rhodoferax sp. | reverse complement strand
GTTGGCCGCCGTATTTCGCGCCGGCTCGCCTTAAACCTTAAAATTGCCGGCTTCCCTTCCCGCTTCCCAGGTTCCCCTTGTCCTTCGCCTCCGAAACCCGGCGCCGCCGCACCTTTGCCATCATTTCCCACCCCGACGCCGGCAAGACCACGCTGACCGAAAAGCTGCTGCTGTTCTCGGGCGCGATCCAGATCGCGGGCTCGGTCAAAGCGCGCAAGGCCACGCGCCACGCCACATCGGACTGGATGGAGATCGAAAAGCAGCGCGGCATCTCGGTGGCGTCGTCGGTCATGCAGATGCAGTACCGCGACCACGTGATCAACCTGCTGGACACACCCGGCCACAAGGACTTCTCGGAAGACACCTACCGCGTGCTGACCGCCGTGGACTCGGCGCTGATGGTGATTGACGCGGCCAACGGCGTGGAGGCGCAGACCCGCCGCCTGATCGAAGTTTGCCGACAGCGCGACACGCCCATCATCACCTTCGTCAACAAGATGGACCGCGAGGTGCGCGACCCGCTGGACATCCTGGACGAGGTGGAGCGCGAGCTGGGCATGCCCTGCGTGCCCATGACCTGGCCCGTGGGCCAAGGCAAGCTGTTTGGCGGCATCATCAACCTGCGCACGCAGTCCATGACCGTGTTCGAGTCAGGCAGCGAACGCCGCCCACAAGACTTTGACGCCGTGCCGCTAACCAACGCCGACGCGCTGCACAAGCGCTTTGGCCACGAATGGGTTACCGCGCTGGAGAGCATGGAGCTGGCCACCGGCGCATCGCCTACTTTCGACCGCGAGGCTTTTTTGGCCGGCAAGCAAACGCCCGTGTTCTTTGGCTCCGGCGTCAACAATTTTGGTGTGATGGAAGTGCTGGACGCGTTGGTGGACCTGGCCCCCAGCCCCCAACACCGCATCAGCACGGCCATCGTCAACCGCCAGCCGGTGGTACGCGACGTGCAGCCCGACGACGAAGCCTTTAGTGGCGTGGTCTTCAAGGTGCAGGCCAATATGGACGCCAACCACCGCGACCGCATTGCCTTTGTGCGCATGGCCTCAGGCAAATACACACCGGGCATGAAGCTCAAGGTCATGCGCACTGCAAAAGAACTGCGCCCCACCTCGGTGGTGACCTTCATGAGCCAGCGCCGCGAGGCGGTGGAAGAAGCCTATGCAGGCGACATCGTCGGCTTCACCACCCACGGCGGCGTGCAACTGGGCGACACCATTACCGATGGCTCGGTCAACCTGATGTACACCGGCCTGCCCTTCTTTGCACCCGAAATGTTCATGACCGTGGTGCTGCGCAACCCGCTGCGCACCAAGCAGCTACAGCAAGGCCTGGCCCAGCTGGGAGAAGAAGGTGCCATTCAGGTGTTCCGCCCCGAGATGGGCGGCAACATGCTGCTGGGCGCCATCGGGCAGCTGCAGTTTGAGGTGGTGCAGCACCGACTCAAAGGCGAATACGACGCGGACATCCGCCTCGAAGGCTGCCAGTACACCGGCGCACGCTGGATCACCGCCGACACGCCCAAAGAGTTGCAAGAGTTTGTCCACGCTTATCCGGCACGCATGGCACGCGACGCGGCCGACACGCTGGCCTATCTGTGCACCAGCCCCTATGACGTGCGCCTGGCGCAAGAACGTTTCCCCAAAATCCATTTCCACCCGCTGCGCGAGCACGCTGGACTCGCCCTGCAAACCGCTGGTTAAATGCTGCCCCTGACATCTTGGCCCGCCGATGCGCGGCGCAACATCGTTGGCGTCTTCACCGATATCGATGACACGTTGACCACCGACGGCGCGATCACAGCCGACGCCTTGCAGGCGTTGGCCCAGCTCAAGGCGGTGGGCTTGCATGTGATTGCCATCACCGGGCGGCCGGTGGGCTGGTGCGAGCCGTTTGCCGCCACCTGGCCGGTCGACGCCATCGTTGCAGAGAACGGTGCAGTGGCATGGGTTTCAGCCAAGTCTTTGAAGGAAAATGGCCTCCAGCCCTCGTCGGAAATAGATAGTGCGCTATCAAAAATATACCAACAAGACAAGATCACCCTCGCACTCAACCAGGCCCGCATGCAGAAGATCGGCACCCGGGTGATGTTCGAAGTACCCGGCGTCTTCGTGACCCACGACAGCGATGGACGCGAGACGGACCTGGCTTTTGACTACCACGAACACGCCCGCCTGCCACCCGCCACCGTGCAGCGCGTGGTGGACTTGTTGCAAGGCTTTGGCATGCACACCACGGTTAGCAGCATCCACATCCACGGCTGCTTTGGCGATTTCAACAAATGGCAAGGCGCCAACTGGATCGTGCGCGAACTGTTTCAGCGCGACCTGGCACAAGAGTTGGACCAATGGGTGTTTGTGGGCGACTCCGGCAACGACCAGGCAATGTTTGAACACTTCACACACAGTGCAGGTGTGGCCAATATTCGGCGTTTTGAAGACCAGCTCACGCACTTGCCTCGCTACATCACACCCAGCGCACGCGGAGCGGGGTTTGCAGAAGTTGCGGCTGCGATTTTAGGTGCGACTGCGCACCCACTCGCTTCAACGCCGGTTTGAACCCGGTGCCGAAAACGGGAGCAATACGGTAAAGACCGTCCCCATCCCGGGAGCGCTTTGCACCGTCATACGACCACCTAGCGGGCCATACACCACGTTGTGTGAAATGTGCAGCCCCAGACCGGTGCCCCCTTGACCCAGCTTGGTGGTGAAGAAGGGGTCAAAAATCTTACCCACATTCTCAGCGGGTATACCGACGCCATCGTCGGTCACGGTGATACATGCGCGGTCACCCTGCCGCGAGCAGGCCACGGTGATGGTGCCTGCCTGCGTGTCGTTGAATCCGTGCTTGACGGCATTCATCACCAGGTTGGTGATCACCTGCCCCAATGGGCCGGGGTAACTGTGCATCGCAATGCCAGGCTCCAGTTGTTGCGCCAGTTTGACCGGCGTCTTGGCCAACACATGGTTGATGACCGACAGCATCTCGGCGATTTGGCGGTCCAGATCGAAATCACGCAACTGGTCTGTGGTCTGGTCCACCGCCACCTGTTTGAAGTTCTGGATCAGCTCGGCCGCGCGCCGCGAACTGCTGAGCATCAGGTCTGCGCCCTCGTCTATCTGGCTGGCCAGGCTGGTCAACGCGGTGCGTGTCAACCCGCCTGACGCAATCGATTGGGTCAGCGTCTTAGCCACCTCTTGTTGGGTACTAGCGACCATCATGATGTTGCCGATGGGGGTATTGAGCTCGTGGGCCACGCCTGCAACCAAGCGGCCCAGCGCCGCCATTTTTTCGGCCTGCACCAAGCCTTCTTGCGCGCTCTCCATGTTGGTCAGTGCAGCCCGTGCCTCTTCTTCAGATTCTTTACCGGCCTCCAGCTCATTGCCCAGTCGCTGGGTGATGGCATTGATGCTGCGGGTGATGGCACCAAACTCGTCATTCGTAGTGTCAGGTAGCGACACAAAATCGGAGGCTTGGTCACGATCCACGGCATAGTCGAGCGCGCGCTGCAGCGCAGCCACGCGCCTGAAAATTAACTGGTCCACGCCAACCCACACCACGGCCAGGAGCACAAGGCTTACGCCAATCAGTTGCGCCAGCGCCAGCCACAGGGTTGCGTCGAGCGTCTGGCGCAGCGATGCATCGGACCATCCCAACAGAATGTGCCCAAGCGGGTGCCCGTCTACCAGGGGCACGTCCATGCTCAGTACGTCTGCGTCAGGTGGCAACGTGCCACCCGCCACAGGCAGTTGTTGTCCCACCTGGGTTACCAGTTTGCCGGTTTCGTCCACCACGGCCAGCCCCAGTACAGAGCCGCCCATCTCGGAGAAGAGCGCGGCGTTCAAGCCCTTCAAGTCGAAATTCCACAGCGCAACCGAAGCGGGCTGACCAAGGTGGTGTTGCACCTGTTCCCACAGTTCACTGCGCTGGGCATGCAGGCGCTGTTCGGTCATCCAGTAGCTGCCCGCCGCGAACACGGCCATCAGCAGCGTGCTTGCCACCAGCACGATGGTGGCAAGCACTGCTTTGGCAGACCTGGGTTTCCAGTTGTTGATACCAATCTCCCGTTTTTGGCGCGACGCGCTCTGACCAAGAGTAGCCTGTGCAGCGGCCCAGCGTCAAGCCCCTGCAAACCCCTCCAGCACGTTGGCGGCGTTAACGCCCACCTCGGCCACGGCGTAGCCGCCTTCAAAAACCAGCGCTGTGGGCAGACCCATGTTGGCCAGTGTTTGGCCCACGTGCAGGTAATCGTCACTGTGCAGTGTGAAGCCGGAAATGGGGTCGCCCACAAAGGTGTCCATACCCATCGACACCACCAAGGCCTGGGCACCAAACTGCCGAATGCGTGCCAACGCCGTGTCCAGCGCAGCCGCCCAGACGGGGTAGCCGGTGCCACGGGGCAGCGGCAGGTTCAGGTTGAAACCCTTGCCTGCGCCAACACCCGTCTCATCCGCGTGCCCCAAAAAGAATGGATATTCGGTGCGCGGATCGCCATGGATACTGGCAAAAAATACGTC
>JBDTAG010000214.1:0-6072 GCA_039924745.1 Rhodoferax sp. | reverse complement strand
ATTGAGTTCGCACGGTCTAATCAAAGTTCGCGTTTTTTCTGACGACCGCGTTGCCCGCGAAGCCATGTTCCAGTCACTGGCAGAGGACCTTAGCGCAGCGCCTGTTCAACACATTGGAAAATTACTGGTGTTGTGGCGCCCCAAGGTCGAGAAAGAAAAGGCCGTCGAAGAAGGCCGCATGGCTGGGCCACGCGACGTTAAAGTTTTAAAGTACAGCAAACGTGCAGGTCAACGACCCGAAGTCAAAACTCTACGTGTTCTAGGCAATCAGCGTTTGACAGCAGGCGGCAATGTGAAGCGAGCCAAACCGAAGCCGCAAGTCAGCGTCAAGAAACGCAGCCAGACCTAAAGCTTACCCAACAGGCTGCACCGACACAGCGGCAATCCCTGCCCTCTACTGGTCAAAAGCCTCCGAACGTCGGAGGCTTTTTTTTGGCGGCATCACTGTGCCCCAATTGCCAAAGCACTCCCCAATGAATCAAAAAATCCGCGCGCTGGCGCAGCATCTTTTTCTTGCAGACACCCCGACCATGTCGGGTGCCGAACGGCGACGTTCAACCTTGGGCGGACTATTGGGCATGGGGTCTTGTGCATGGCTGTTGCACCTGATTCCAGAGGGCTCTCACTGGCTGCTGGCGCCGATGGGCGCTACCGCCGTAATTCTGTTTGCTTTGTCTCACAGCCCACTCGCGCAGCCATGGCCTGTCATTGGAAGTTTTGCAATTGCAACCCTGGTCGGTTTGGCCAGTGCATGGGCGATTCCGGATACTTGGCTCGCAGCCGGTGTCTCATTGAGCGTCAGCATCTGGCTTATGGCTCGGCTCAATTGCATCCATCCCCCAGCCGGGGCACTGGCTTTGATTGTCGTTTTGGATGGAGCGCCCACGCTCGTTCAAGCCGAAAAAACTACAGAATTGGTGGCGTTCAATGTGCTTGCCCTATTATTTGCGGCTCTCGTGGTCAACAATCTGGTGCTGCGCAGGCGCTACCCGTACAGGGCGCCCCCACACAAGAACAAACTACACCGGACCCAAGATGCCGAACCGCTCGAACGGACCGGACTGAACCACTCTGATCTTGAAAGCGCAGTCCGTGTCCTCGACACCTTTGTCGACGTTCGCGAAGAGGAGCTCATAGAACTTTACCGCCTGGCGGTTGACCACGCGTTCGAGCGCCACATTGGGTTGACATGTGGAGACATCATGTCTCGCGATGTTGTGACAGTGGAATTCAGCACCTCGCTGAATGAAGCGTGGGGATTACTGCGCGAACATCACGTCAAAGCACTGCCGGTGGTGGATGGATTTCAGCGCCTGATTGGTGTGGTTACTGTGGCAGATTACCTGCGCCATATTGACGGCAGTACGGGTACGAACTTGGCCGAACGGTTACAAAACTTGTTGCGGCGTACACCAGGCATGACGTCGAAAAAAGTCGAAGTGGTGGGTCAGATCATGACCGAACGCGTCCACAGCGCGCGGGTGGACACGACAGTTGCGGAATTGGTTCATAGCCTTACTGAACGCCCGCTGGCCCACATACCGGTGTTGGATGACAAACACCGTGTGTTGGGCGTCGTGACGCAAACCGACATGGTGGCGGCGCTGTACAAGCGGGTCGCGCTGTCGGCCGCCTGATGTCAGCAACCTGCGAACTAAGTCCTGTGGCTTAGTTTCCCAAAGACAACTGCAGCGCACACCCACTGCGCAACATACATCCCAGTACCAATGCCGTGCCACAAGGCAAGGTTGTCTCGGGCTACGATATGCGGGCTGACACCAAACTCGACCAAAACCGCCATCAAAACACCGCCTACTACAAAAAGCGTAGCAGACTGTGCAATATCCGCGAGGGCTAGCGCCTTATTTGACCTAAACAACATTAGCAAAACAAGGCCGCAAACAGTTGAAATTGCTGTCTGTACAGTAAACAATTTGGCCGCCATATTGCCGGCCATGGCTGGGCTGGGTAGGTGCATGAACAACATGGGCACGACAAAAAAACCCAGAGTGCTCAGGCTACCCCACCAAACGGCTGCTAACCAAATCGGCAAATTTCGCATGCTCAATACCAAGCCGGTCAGATGTACTGAACCGCCACAATTTCGTAGGCTTTGATGCCGCCGGGTGCCTGCACCTCGGCCGTGTCGCCTTCCATCTTGCCGATCAAGGCACGGGCGATGGGCGAGCCAATGTTGACACGGCCAAACTTCAGATCGGCCTCGTCTTCACCGACGATCTGGTAGGTAACACGCTCACCGGTTTCTTCTTCTTCCAGCTCCACTGTCGCGCCAAACACCACCTTGCCACCCGCATTCAGCTCCGAAGGGTCGATGATCTGAGCGGCGGACAACTTGCCCTCCACTTCCTGGATACGGCCTTCCACAAAGCCTTGGCGGTCTTTGGCGGATTCGTACTCGGCGTTTTCACTCAGATCACCCTGCGCACGCGCTTCGGAAATGGCGTTGATCACCCAGGGCCGGTCCACGGTCTTGAGTTTGTGCAGTTCGGCCTTCAGGATTTCAGCGCCGCGTTTGGTAATTGGAAGGGTTGCCATATAAAAACAATGAGTCAGTGTGAACAACACAGGCCAAAATCGGCCCATATAAATAACAAGGACAGCGCAACGCCCAAGCGCTGCACTGTCCTATTCAATCAGTCTGGATTATGCCAAGACTTGCCGCAGCAAACCGGGCTTGCGCATCAGCTCAGTAACTGCGCATGCATTTCTTGCACCGAGATCACATCCAACTGGTCTAAATATTTCATTCCCTCCACAGCGGCCTCGGCACCGGCGATGGTGGTGTAGGTCGTGACGCGTGCCAACAGGGCCGAAGTACGGATCTGGCGCGAATCGGCGATGGCGTTGCGGCGCTCTTCCACCGTGTTGATGACCATGGCTAACGGTTCGTTCTTGATCATGTCCACAATGTGCGGACGGCCTTCGGTAACTTTGTTGACGACCGCGCAAAGGACACCCGCAGCATTGATGGCAGCAGCCGTTCCCTTGGTGGCCACGAGCGTGAAGCCCTGCTCTACCAGTTTGCGCGCCACCTCCACCACGCGGGGCTTGTCGCTTTGCTTGACAGAGATAAAGGCCTTACCAGAGCGTGGCAATTTGGCGCCAGCGCCGAGCTGCGATTTCACAAAAGCCTCGCCAAAAGTCTTGCCCACGCCCATGACTTCGCCGGTTGACTTCATCTCGGGGCCAAGGATAGTGTCCACACCGGGGAATTTAACGAAAGGGAAAACCGCCTCTTTGACGCTGAAATACGGTGGCGTCACTTCTTTGGAAATACCTTGCGATGCCAGCGATTGGCCGACCATACAGCGGGCTGCGACTTTGGCCAGCTGTATGCCAGTCGCCTTGGACACAAAGGGCACGGTGCGGGACGCGCGCGGGTTCACCTCCAGCACAAAGATCACGTCTTTGCCATCGGTGTTCTGGATGGCGAACTGTACATTCATTAAACCAACCACATTCAAGGCCTCCGCCATGGCTGCCGTCTGGCGCTTGATCTCGGTTACCGTAGTAGCGCTCAGGCTGTACGGTGGCAGCGAGCAGGCGGAGTCACCGCTGTGCACGCCGGCTTGCTCGATGTGTTCCATGACGCCGCCGATAAAGGTCACGCCCGTGTTGTCGCGGATGCAGTCCACATCGCATTCGATCGCGTCGTTCAGGAAGCGGTCCAACAGCACCGGAGAGTCATGGCTGACCTTGACCGCCTCGCGCATGTAGCGCTCCAGGTCGCGCTGCTCGTGAACAATCTCCATAGCGCGGCCGCCCAGTACATAGCTGGGACGTACGACCAGTGGATAACCCAACGCGGCGGCCTTTTCAAGCGCTTCTGGCTCAGCACGGGCAGTGGCATTGGGTGGCTGGCGCAGTTTCAGTTCGTGCAACAATTTTTGGAACCGCTCGCGGTCTTCCGCTGCGTCGATCATGTCGGGCGATGTGCCGATGATGGGCACGCCATTGGCTTCTAAATCCAGCGCCAGTTTCAGTGGCGTCTGGCCACCGTATTGCACGATGACGCCGATCGGCTTTTCCTTATCCACGATTTCCAGCACGTCTTCCAGCGTCAGCGGCTCGAAGTACAGGCGGTCTGATGTGTCGTAGTCAGTGGAGACGGTTTCGGGGTTGCAGTTGACCATGATGGTCTCGTAGCCGTCTTCGCGCATGGCCAAGGCCGCGTGCACGCAACAGTAGTCAAACTCAATTCCCTGCCCGATCCGATTCGGGCCACCGCCCAGTACCATGATCTTCTTGTTGGATGTGGGCTCAGACTCGCATTCAGCGCCTTCGGACTCGTAGGTCGAGTACATGTAGGCGGTGTTGGTGCCAAACTCGGCTGCGCAGGTATCCACCCGCTTGTAGACAGGACGCACACCCATGGCGTGGCGCTTTTCACGCACGGCCTTGTCGGTGATCTTGAACTGGCGCGCCAGGCGGCGGTCCGAAAAACCCTTTTGCTTCAGGCTGCGCAGCGTAGCGGCGTCAATCTTGTCAAAAGCTGTGCCACTGGCAGGTTGTGGCAAGCGCTCAATTTCCAATTCAATCTTGACGATTTGCTCAATCTGCACCAAAAACCAGCGATCGATTTTGGTCAAAGCAAAAACTTCGTCCACGCTCATGCCTTGGGCAAAGGCATCGCCCACATACCAAATACGTTCAGGACCGGGCTCGCCCAGCTCTTTTTCGAGAACTTCGCGGTCTTGGGTTTTCTCATTCAGACCGTCCACACCCACTTCCAAGCCGCGCAGGGCTTTCTGGAAAGACTCCTGAAATGTGCGGCCCATGGCCATCACCTCGCCTACGCTTTTCATTTGTGTGGTCAAGCGTGAATCAGCAGCAGGGAATTTTTCGAATGCAAAACGCGGGATCTTCGTGACCACGTAATCGATGCTTGGCTCGAACGACGCAGGAGTTGCACCGCCGGTAATATCGTTGCGCAGCTCGTCCAGTGTGAAACCCACTGCCAGCTTGGCGGCGATCTTGGCAATGGGGAAACCGGTTGCTTTGGATGCCAGCGCGGATGAACGCGACACACGCGGGTTCATCTCGATGACGACCATGCGGCCATCGCCAGGGTTGATCGAGAACTGCACGTTCGATCCACCCGTATCCACACCAATTTCGCGCAGCACGGCCAGCGATGCATTGCGCAGGATCTGGTATTCCTTGTCGGTCAGCGTCTGCGCAGGGGCCACGGTGATGGAGTCACCCGTGTGCACGCCCATGGGGTCCAAATTCTCAATCGAGCAAACGATGATGCAGTTGTCCGCCTTGTCGCGCACGACTTCCATCTCGTACTCTTTCCATCCCAACAGCGACTCCTCAATCAATAGCTCGTTGGTGGGCGATGCCTCAATACCGCGCTTGCAAATGGTCTCGAACTCTTCGGGGTTGTAGGCAATGCCGCCGCCCGTGCCGCCCAGCGTGAAGCTGGGGCGAATAACCGTGGGAAAGCCCAAGGTCTTTTGCACCACCCAGGCTTCTTCCATAGTGTGCGCGATGCCAGAGCGGGCCGAGCCTAGACCGATCTTGGTCATGGCGTCCTTGAACTTCAAACGGTCTTCTGCCTTGTCAATCGCCTCGGGCGTCGCGCCAATCAGCTCGACCGGCTTGCCGGTGGACGCGCCGGTGTACTTGGCCAGCACACCGTTGTGCCACAGGTCCAGCGCGCAGTTCAGCGCGGTCTGGCCGCCCATGGTGGGCAAAATCGCGTCCGGCTTTTCTTTGGCGATGATTTTTTCGACCGTTTGCCAGGTGATGGGTTCGATGTAAGTGACGTCTGCCGTGGCCGGGTCGGTCATGATCGTCGCGGGATTGCTGTTGATCAGAATGACGCGGTAACCCTCTTCTCGCAGCGCCTTGCAGGCTTGTACGCCGGAGTAGTCGAACTCACAGGCCTGGCCGATGATGATGGGGCCGGCGCCGATGATGAGGATGCTTTGGATGTCGGTACGTTTTGGCATTTTTTGAACTCGTAGCTTTCGGGCTTCTTTACTTTTTCGTCAATTAATTCAGGCTCGCAGTGGCCAATTTGGCGCCAAACCACAAAAACAAACC
>JBDTAG010000213.1:0-8358 GCA_039924745.1 Rhodoferax sp. | reverse complement strand
TTCTTCTTGGGTCAAGTGGGTATAGGTCATGGTGCAACGTTTAGGACTGGCTGGTCATAAGCGTGCATCCTATGCACTCTTGGCCCAACCCGTTTCAGAACGTTGCACTTCGTACTTGAATCTGCGTGCAAATATTTTTCTATTCAACCCGAGTGACTGCATTCGGTTTGAAGCCCAGGTCCGCCGCCTTGCCCTTGCGCCCACGCGCTGCACGGGCATTGTTCAGGCTGCGGATCTCCAGCGTCTCGTCGCGTTCTTTGGCGCCACGGCCGATGCCGTCGATGCGTACGCTACGGGTGTAGGCAGCGGCTCCCGCCAGCGTGTCTTTGGGCTCCAGGTCGATCAGCATCAGACCTCGGCCACCATTGGCCATGGACTTGAGTTCGCTGATCTCAAACGTCAGGATGCGACCACCGGTCGAGGCACATGCCACATGCGTGGCCGCCGGTACCGTGGCGGCCGGCGTACCCGCCACCGTGACCTTGCCCTGCGCGCCCGACACCAAGGAGGGGCAGTTGAGCGTCTCGCCGTCATTGATGGAGACAAACGCCTTACCCGCCTTTTGGCGCGACACCATGTTGTCCACCGTGGCCATGAAACCATAGCCAGCGGTGCTGCTGAGCAGCAGTGTGGCGGCCGCAGGACCCGCAAAGTAGTACAGCAACTGCGTGCCGCTTTCCAACTCGATCAACGTGGTGACGGGTTGCCCATCACCCCGGCCACCCGGCAGCAGCGACACCGCGACCGAGTAGACGCGGCCGTTGGAGCCAAACACCAACAGCGTGTCCACACTGCGGCATTCAAAGGTGCCATACAGACCGTCGCCCGCCTTGAAAGCAAAACCTGCAGCCTCGTGGCCATGCCCGGTGCGCGTGCGCACCCAGCCTTTTTCGCTGACGACCACGGTGACGGGCTCGTCCACCACTTTGATCTCCAGCACAGCTTTCTTCTCGGTCTGGATCAACGTGCGACGGGAGTCGGCAAAGGTCTTGGCGTCGGCCTCGATTTCTTTGACCATCAGACGTCGCAGGGCGGACGGGTTGCCCAAAATTTCTTCCAGCTTGCCCTGCTCGCCTCTCAATTCGGACAGCTCTTGTTCGATCTTGATGGCCTCTAGTCGAGCCAGCTGGCGCAGGCGGATTTCGAGGATATCTTCGGCCTGGCGGTCGGACAGATTAAAGCGTTCCATCAATGCCATCTTTGGCTCTTCCGCCTGGCGGATGATGGCAATCACTTCGTCGATATTGAGCAGGACGGTCTGCCGACCTTCCAAAATATGGATGCGGTCCAGCACCTTGTTCAGGCGGTGCTGCGACCGGCGCTCGATGGTGGTGTGGCGGAACTGGATCCACTCCAGCAACATTTGGCGCAAAGACTTTTGGGTGGGTCGTCCGTCCAGACCGATCATGGTCATGTTGATCGGTGACGACGTTTCCAGGCTGGTGTGGGCCAACAGCGCGGTGATCAACTCCTGCTGCGAGGTGCGGCTGGTCTTGGGCTCGAACACCAGGCGCACGGCGGCGTCTTTGTTGGACTCGTCGCGCACCACATCCAACACGGACAGTATGCTGGCCTTGAGCTGGGTCTGGTCTTGCGACAAAGCCTTTTTGCCAGCCTTGACCTTGGGGTTGGTCAGCTCTTCAATCTCTTCCAAAACGCGTTGGCTGCTAACACCAGGTGGCAGCTCGGTCACCACCAATTGCCATTGGCCTCGGGCCAGTTCTTCAATCTTCCAGCGGGCGCGCACCTTCAGCGAGCCACGGCCTGTGCGGTAGGCATCGGCAATGTCGCTGGTGCTGCTGATGATCTGGCCACCACCGGGGTAGTCGGGGCCGGGAATGATGGCTGCGAGTGCGTCGTCCGCCAGCATGGGCGTCTTGATCAGCGCCACGCAGGCGTCGGCAATCTCGCGCAGGTTGTGGCTGGGGATTTCAGTTGCCAGACCCACAGCAATACCGCTCGCGCCGTTCAGCAAAGTAAACGGAAGGCGCGCAGGAAGTAGGCGCGGCTCTACGGTGGAGCCTTCATAGTTGGGCTGGAAGTCGACCGTACCCATGTCGATTTCGTCCAGCAACAAGCTGGTGATCTTGGCCAGGCGTGCTTCGGTGTAACGCATGGCGGCAGCACCGTCGCCGTCGCGCGAGCCAAAATTGCCTTGGCCATCGATCAGCGGGTAGCGCAGCGAGAAGTCTTGCGCCATGCGCACCAGCGCGTCATACGCAGCCTGGTCACCATGGGGGTGGAATTTACCCATGACATCGCCCACCACACGGGCTGATTTGACCGGCTTGGCAGCCGTATTGCCGTTGACGCCGCCGTACCCCAAGCCTAGGAGGGACATGGTGTACAGAATGCGGCGTTGCACCGGCTTTTGACCATCGCACACGTCAGGCAATGCGCGGCCTTTTACCACGCTCAGTGCGTATTCGAGATAGGCCCTTTGGGCGTAAGCGGCTAAGTTTTGTTCGTTGTCACCACCATCACGCGGCGGTTCGGCTGTCAGGTCAAGAGTGGCTTGGTCAGTCATGGAAACTTATTAATTCGACAATTCGGTGAGGGACTGCAATGCCATGTTGTACGGGCCCGAGCTGGCGAGGACATCGCGGGGTTGCAATGGGGAGCGCCGTGTACTTTTAGCCAGGGCATCACTGCCTTGCTGCACGTTGAGTTCGCCCCAGCCCAAATTGATATTGGCATTGGCTCCGTGAAATTGTCCATGCACGCGGGCATCCGATGTAGCAGTCGGCGAGACGCGGGCTTGGGGGCTGAGCCGGTGGTACAACTGCATAACGGATCGCACGTAATTTTGCGTTTCTTTGTAGTTGGGGATCTTGTTGCCCGCTTTTTGCACAGCGCCTTCGCCCGCGTTGTAGGCAGCAACCGCCAATTCCAACTGGCCGGGGAACATATTGACCAGATCACGCAGGTAACGCGCGCCGGTCTGGATGTTGGTTTTGGGGTCAGTCAGCTTGGCGGAGATAGTGCCCCGCTGGTCACTGGCCAGACCGTAACGCTCGGCCGTGGCCGGCATGACCTGCATCAAACCAACCGCGCCTTTGGGCGAAACCGCCATGGGGTTGAACCGTGACTCGGTATGGATAACCGCTTGCAACAAGGCGACATCCAGCTGGTTGGCGTCTGCCGCCGTGCGCATGTGCTGCTTGACGGCCACGAAGCCCGGCGAGGTTTCCATTGCAGCCACGCTCTTGGCTGACACCACACCATAGTCAACCCGCGCGTCCGTTGACGGGCTGTTGTTGCCCGATTCCGCTTCCGCGCTGGGTGCGGGTGCGCCGCGAAACAGCAGCCCGTAACGTTTGTCGAGCTGACTGGACGCAAAGTGCTTGATGCCTTGGGCATCGGTATACGTCCACATGTCGGCATGTGCAACATGGCTGAACAACAACGCGGCGCTGGCCAGCGCCCATAGATTTTTTAACCGTATTTGCATCAAACGTCTACCTCTACCGAGTCGCCATGCAACTCCATCAGTTCGCGACGGGCGGCGGCTTCGCCCTTGCCCATCAGCTTGGTAATTAACGCCTCGGTCTGACCGAAGTCAACGGCGCCCAAAGTAACCGGCAACAGGCGGCGGGTATCAGGATTAAGTGTGGTGTCCCATAATTGCTCGGCATTCATCTCGCCCAAGCCTTTGAAGCGGCTGA
The DNA here is from genome assembly GCA_039924745.1 of Rhodoferax sp. Lineage (GTDB taxonomy): Bacteria > Pseudomonadota > Gammaproteobacteria > Burkholderiales > Burkholderiaceae_C > Allorhodoferax. The sequence goes on along the minus strand of JBDTAG010000213.1, from coordinate 4,693 downwards.
TGCTCCAGGCGCCTTCGCGCACGCCTTCTTTGCGCAATTTATCAAGAATTGCAGCCAACTCACCGTCATCCAGTGCGTACGCTTTAGAGGCTGGTTTTTTTCCCCGTGCGGGTGCATCGACCCGAAACAGCGGTGGTCGCGCCACAAACACATGGCCGGTTTCAATCAGTTTAGGGAAATGGCGGAAAAACAGCGTCAGCAATAGCACCTGAATGTGCGAGCCATCCACATCGGCATCACTCAGGATGCATACCTTGCCGTAGCGCAGACCCGACATATCAGGCGAGTCGTTGGGGCCATGGGGATCGACACCAATGGCGACCGAAATATCGTGAATTTCGGTGTTGGCGAACAGGCGGTCGCGGTCTACCTCCCAAGTGTTAAGCACCTTGCCGCGCAGGGGCAAGATCGCCTGGTTTTCTTTGTCGCGGCCCATCTTGGCGCTACCGCCTGCAGAGTCGCCCTCGACCAAAAACACTTCGTTGTAGGCAATATCCTTGCTTTCGCAATCGGTCAACTTGCCGGGCAGTACCGCCACACCCGAGCTCTTGCGCTTTTCGACCTTTTGGCCGGCCTTTTGTCGGCTTTGGGCAGCTTTGATTGCTAACTCGGCCAATTTTTTGCCATAGTCCACATGCTGGTTCAACCACAATTCCAACGCGGGGCGCACAAAGCTGGACACCAGGCGAACGGCATCGCGGGAATTGAGCCGCTCCTTGATCTGGCCTTGAAACTGCGGGTCTAGCACCTTGGTAGACAACACGTAGCTGGCGCGGGCAAAGACGTCTTCGGGCATCAACTTAACGCCCTTGGGCAACAGCGAATGCAGATCGATGAAACTTTTGACGGCGGTAAACAAGCCATCGCGCAAACCGCTTTCGTGCGTGCCGCCAGCGCTGGTGGGGATCAAATTGACATAGCTTTCGCGCACCGGCTGGCCGTCTTCGGTAAAGGCCACGCACCATGACGCACCCTCACCTTCGGCAAAGTTGTCGCTCTGGCTGTCGGCAAAGCCCTCGCCTTCGAACAACGGAATGACCGGGTCACCGTTGAGCGTTTGCGTCAGGTAGTCGCGCAGACCGCCTTTGTACAACCAGGTTTGGGTTTCTTTGGTTTTCTCGATCAGCAGCGACACGCTAACACCGGGCATCAACACGGCCTTGCTACGCAGCAAGTGCGTCAGCTCGGCCATCGGCAAGGCGGCGGACTCAAAATACTTGGCATCTGGCCACACGCGCACGGTGGTGCCAGACTTGCGGTCACCCTCAGCAATCTTGCGGGTCTGCAAGGCTTGGGTGACATCCCCGTTCTCGAACACCAGCGTTGCAACTGCACCTTCGCGGTATGAGGTGGCCTCCAACCGCTTAGCCAGGGCGTTGGTTACAGACACGCCGACACCGTGCAGGCCACCAGAGAAGCTGTAGGCGCCTCCCTTGCCCTTGTCGAATTTGCCACCAGCGTGCAAACGGGTAAATACCAGCTCGATGACAGGCGCCTTTTCTTCTGGGTGCATGCCAAAAGGAATGCCGCGACCATCGTCGTCAATTGCGATGGAGCCGTCGACATGGACAGTGACCTTGATCTTTTTCCCGTAGCCGCCCAGGGCCTCATCGGCCGCGTTATCCAGTACCTCCTGGATGACGTGCAGCGGGTTATCGGTGCGGGTGTACATGCCCGGACGTTGTTTGACGGGCTCCAGGCCCTTGAGGACCCGGATGGAACCTTCGGAATATTCGGGGGTTGGTTTGACGGACATAGCGCGGCATTGTAATCGCCGACGGGAGGCGACCTGTATATAAGTACAGCCAAGTGTGGGAATGGCTTTGGTAGCGGACGAACTGCTGCTGCCAGGATTAGCGACAATCGCGCCATGCATGTAGCCTCCAAACCGCTTTCCATCGTCCAAGTTTTGGCCTGCGGCGCCACGATCGTGACGCTATCCATGGGCATACGCCATGGTTTCGGACTGTGGTTGCAACCCATCACGCAAGCGCATGCCTGGACGCGAGAAACCTTTGCTTTGGCCGTTGCCATCCAGAATTTGGCGTGGGGCATCGCCGGTATTTTTGCCGGCATGGCCGCTGACCGATTTGGAGCCTTTCGCGTCATCGTCGTCGGATCGCTGCTGTATGCGCTGGGCCTGGTTGGCATGGCACATGCCGATACGCCGCTGCTATTTGCGCTCAGTACCGGCGTGTTGATCGGCATGGCGCAGGCCGGCACTACCTATGCCGTCATCTACGGCGTGATTGGCCGCAATGTCAGTGCCGATAGGCGATCGTGGGCCATGGGCGTGGCTGCAGCGGCTGGCTCTTTCGGGCAATTTTTGATGGTACCCACCGAAGGCTTTTTGATTGACCACTTTGGCTGGCAACAAGCACTGGTAACGCTGGGTCTAGCGTCGCTGATGATGATTCCACTGGCCTGGGGATTGCGGGAAAAGGCACAGGGCGGCGCATCTGCACCAGTGCGGGAGCAGTCCATTGCACAGGCGCTGCGCGAAGCGGTCAAGTACCCCAGCTTCCAGTTGTTGATGGCGGGCTACTTTGTATGCGGGTTCCAAGTCGTGTTCATTGGTGTACACATGCCCAGCTATTTGAGAGACAAAGGCTTGTCGCCGCAGGTTGCCACTTACGCGTTAGGGTTGATTGGTTTGTTCAATGTGTTTGGCACCTACGCGGCAGGCGTTTTGGGCCAAAAAATGCCGAAAAAAAACATACTGGCGTTCATCTATCTGGCGCGCGCCATCGTCATCAGCCTGTTTTTGCTGGCAACATTGACACCGGCCAGTGTTTATGTTTTTTCTAGCGTGATGGGGCTGCTGTGGTTGTCCACCATCCCGCCCACCAATGCCACGGTAGCCCAGATATTTGGCGTGGCACATTTGTCGATGTTGGGCGGCTTCGTGTTCTTTAGCCACCAGATCGGCTCTTTCATGGGCGTATGGCTAGGGGGCTATCTGTACGACAAAACCGGTAGTTACGACAGCGTTTGGTACATTGCCATTGCGCTGGGCGTGGCCGCTGCGTTGATCAATTTGCCGGTAAAAGAGGCGGCCATCCATCGCGGCCTGCCACGCAAAGCGGTAGCACTATGAGCTTGCGCAAAAAAATACTGGCCGGTGCGATCGCACTGGTTGCGCTTGCCTCGGTCTTCACCTTGTACACCCGGCCCGACTTTATGGTGCAAATGGCCAACCAGGTATGGTCATGTTTTTGAAACCCTCAGCGTGGATTGCACGCTGGTCGCATCTGCTAGAACCTGGCGCGACCGTCTTGGATGTGGCTTGTGGTTCGGGTCGTCATTTGGTGTGGTTTGGCGGCCGCGGGCACCCAGTTACCGGCATCGACCGCGATATCGAGCAGGCAGGCCTTCATGCGCCAACCGCAGTGTTAGTGTGTGCAGATATTGAAAGTGACCCCTGGCCCATACAAACACCAGCTGCTATTCAGACCTTTGGCGCGGTAGTGGTCACTAACTATTTGTGGCGGCCGCTGATGAACACCGTGCTTGATAGCGTAGCTCCAGGTGGCGTATTGCTATACGAGACTTTTGCAGTCGGCAATGCAACCGTAGGGCGACCAAGCCGTCCCGACTTTTTACTGCAGACGGGCGAATTGCTTGCCGCCTGTTCAACTCTGGACATCGTCGCCTATGAACAAGGCTACTTGCAAGATCCACCGCGTTTTGTTCAGCGCATAGCGGCCCTGAAGCCTGCAGAAGATGGACGCAAGTTACTGGAATCCACGCGCTGTGCACTCTAGGTAAAATAGTTGATTACTGTAGAAATAACTGACATGAATCCAACCCAAGACCCACTCACCGGTAGCATCGTTGCGCTGGTGACCCCAATGCAAGTCGATGGCTCCGTCGATTATCCTGCGCTGCGCAAGTTGATCGATTGGCACATCACCGAGGGAACGGACTGCATTGGCGTGGTGGGCACCACCGGCGAGTCCCCTACCGTCAATGTAGAAGAACACTGCGAGATCATTCGCGTCTCGGTCGAGCAGGCGGCTGGCAGAGTGCCCGTCATGGCGGGCTGCGGAGCAAATTCAACCTCTGAAGCCATTGAGCTTGCGCGCTTTGCCAAAAAGGTTGGCGCCGATTCACAACTGCAGGTTGTGCCCTACTACAACAAGCCCACACAAGAGGGCCAGTACCTGCACTTCAAGGCGATAGCCGAAGCCGTGGAATTGCCGCTCATTTTGTACAACGTGCCTGGGCGTTCAGTGGCCGATATGGCGCACGACACCGTCATGCGTTTAGCCCAAGTGCCTGGCATTGTGGGCATCAAAGAAGCCACCGGGAATATCGAACGTGCGCAGTGGCTGATCAAAGAGGCGCCGAAGGGCTTTGCCATCTATTCGGGCGATGACCCCACTGCCGTTGCCCTGATGTTGTGTGGTGGCCATGGGAATGTCAGCGTGACCGCCAATGTGGCACCGCGCTTGATGCACGAACTGTGCATTGCCGCTATTGCTGGCAACGTGCAACGCGCCATGGAGATTCAATTCCAGCTTTTGCCCTTGCACAAAGCACTTTTCGTAGAATCCAACCCGATTCCCGTCAAATGGGCAGTTTCGCGCATGGGCTTGTGTAAAGATGCGCTGCGCCTTCCATTGACAGTCTTAACGCAAGACAATCGGCCGATGCTCGAACGTGTGATGCGCAGCACGGGTCTGAGTTAAGT
>JBDTAG010000212.1:0-4710 GCA_039924745.1 Rhodoferax sp. | reverse complement strand
GATTTTTTGCAAACCTTGGCCAAGGGTGCCTCCAGCAATATTCCGCAAATGCCCAACCTGGGCAATTGGGTCGCCCCTACTCTCAACGTAGAGGAACTGGAAAAGCGCATAGAAGAGCTGAAAGCCGTACATTTCTGGTTGGAGCAAAACTCGCGTGCACTCGGCGCCACCATCCAGGCGTTGGAGGTGCAAAAAATGACGCTGGCCACGCTCAAGGGCATGAATTTCAATATTGGCGACGTGGCCAACGCCCTCAAGCTCAAGGCGGCTGAATCGGTGCAGTCCGGAGTGCAGCGCGTCAGCGACCGTGCGGCCTCTACCGCAAAGACCATTTCTGACGTGGCCACTGGCAACGGCAGCGCCTCAAGCAAAGCCGGCAAGGCGGTTGCTGGCGTTGGTGCTTTGGTCGACCCGCTGCATCTGTGGGGTTCGCTCACCCAGCAATTTCAACAAATAGCGGCTGGCGCATTCAAAGAGGCAGCAAGCAAGACGGCGGTAGATGTCACCAAGAACATGGCGACCGGCATCGCCAAAGAGGCCATCAAGTCGGCGAAGGCGGCTGGCAAAAAGGCTGCCAGTGGAGCTGTTAAACGGGCTACCGCCAAGCCCGCCGCACGTAAAACCGCGTCGCGCGGCAAATAGTACGGGGTTAGCCCGGCTCTGTCCGTAAAGGGTACGGTCTTGAAACTTTTTCCTTACGCGCATGCTACCCACCCGCAATGGCCGATGGCTGCCGCTCTGGTGTTGGCGCAACTGCGGGCACAAATGGCGCTGCACGGCTATGCCAACGCGCCCACGTTGGCGCTGCTCTACATCACCGACCACTATGCTGACGTGGCGCAAGACATTCTGGACCACCTGACGGCCGAGCTGCCACTGGTGACTGACTGGTCGGGTACGGTGGGCGTGGGTATCGTCTCCAACAATGTGGAATATTGGGACGAACCCGCCATGGCGGTCATGCTGCTGGAATTGCCCAGTGACCAATACCGCGTGTTCTCGGGCGTAGCGCCGCTGGGTCTGGGTTTTGAGGCCCATACCGCGCTGGTCCATGCCGACCCCGAAACCGCCGACCTGGGCGAGTTGATTGCAGAAATGGCTGAACGCACCGACGCCAATTACGTGTTCGGTGGGCTGGCCAGCAGCCGCTGGAAAACGGTGCAATTTGCCATCGGCGGTAACGGCAATATTGGCGGCCATGGCGCGGCCAGTGGCGTATTCAGTGGTGGCTTGAGTGGTGTGGCCTTTGGTGCAGATGTGGCACTGGTGTCCCGCGTGACCCAAGGATGCATGCCGGTCTCTGCCGTGCGGCGTGTCACCGAAGCCGAACACAATGTCGTACTGGCACTGGACGGCGAGGCTGCACTGGATGTGATGCTGCGCGACCTCGGTATTTCTCTGGATGAGCCGCAAGAGGCTTTGGACGTAGTGCGTGCCACTTTAGTCGGGCTGGTGCCGACAGCGGATGCATCGGTTGCTGAAGGCGCGGGTGGAGCCAAGGCATCGGCCGTGCGACAGACCGGCAATTTTGGCGAAGACGTTTTGGTGCGCCACATCATTGGGCTGGACCCAGGTCGTCGCGGTATCGTGGTGGCGGACAAGGTCGATGCGGGTGCACAACTGGTGTTTTGCCAACGCAATGTGCAAGCGGCACGAGCCGATCTGACCCGTATTTGTGCTGAGATTCGTGAGGAGCTGGAGCCGCAGGAGCAAGCATTGGAAACCGCCCACGCTGTCCAGGCCTCGATTCTGGAATCAGCGCCGCACCCGGCTCGGCGTGTGGCCGGCGCAATCTATGTCAGTTGCACGGGTCGCGGTGGCCCGCATTTTGGTGGCCCCAGTGCCGAGATGCAATTGGTACGGCGCGCACTGGGGGATGTGCCCTTGGTCGGATTTTTTGCCGCTGGAGAAATCGCCCACCACCACCTCTATGGCTACACCGGTGTTCTCACCGTCTTTGTTGCTTCTTCACAGGGGCAACTGGCATGAACCACTGGCCCCAGCTCCACGGGTGCTATTCGTGTCATTGGTCCCAATGACTCCCGTTGCTCCCATGGCTTCCATTGCCCCGTTGGTAAGCGATTTGGCGGGTGGCGAATTGCTCCTGCAGCAAATTCTGGATACTTCGAGTGTCGGTATTTTTTTGGTCAATGTGCAGGGGCGTATCACCCACGCTAACCGACGCATGTCGGAGATGTTTCGCTGGTCCGAGATCGAATTGGTGGGCATGGAATATGTCTCGCTGGTGGATCCGATTGAACGGGACACTGGGCGCATCCAGATGCTCAAGCTGCTGGGCGGGGAGGTCGCTTCCGCAGAAGTTGAGCGTCGCTACCACCGAGCCGATGGCAGCGAGTTCTGGGGCCATCTGACCGGGCGGCGTTTTGTCGACGCCAATAACCAGAACATTGGACTGGTCGGTGTACTTGCCGACATCACCGACCGCAAGCGCGCCGACCAGCGACAACAGCACCACAACCGCATTCTTAAGTTACTGGCGGAAAAAGCCCCATTGACCACGGTGTTGGACGCCATGGTGCGAGATGTGGAGGCCATGAACCCGGCTGCGTTATGCAGTGTCTTGCTGTTGGATGCAGACGGCAAACACCTGCGCCACGGCGCAGCGCCCAGTCTGCCCGCGTTCTATAACGCGGCAATGGATGGTGTGCCCATCGGGCCGCAAACCGGTTCTTGTGGTACGGCAGCCTATACCGGGCAGCGCGTGGTTGTGGAGGACATTGCTACCCACCCTTGGTGGGCGTCGTATAGTGAATTGGCGCGCCAAGCCGAAGTGGCGGCCTGCTGGTCTGAGCCTATTTTGTCGGCTCAAGGCAAAGTACTGGGCACATTTGCCATCTACCATCGCAAGCCTTGTCACCCTGTGCCACAAGACCTGTTGCTGATTGAAGACGAGGCCCGCCTGGCGGCGTTGGCCATAGAAAAATCGCAGGCCGACGCGCGTTTGCAACTCTCGGCAACTGTTTTCAGCCATGCCCGCGAGGGCATCATGATCGTTGGCGTAGCGGGCACCATCATCGATGTCAATGCCATGTTCACCGAAATCACCGGCTTCAACCGTGAAGATGCATTGGGCCAGTACCCCCGAACCCTGCTGGATTCTGGTCGCCAGGACAAAGAGTTTTACAGAGCCAGACAGCACACGCTCGATACCACCGGTTTTTGGATTGGAGAGATCTGGAACCGACGTAAAAACGGCGAAGTATTTGCCGAAATGCTGAGCATTAGCGCCGTGCGCGATGACAGTGGTTGCACGCAAAACTATGTCGCACTGTTCACCGACATCACGCCGATGAAGGACCACCAGCGCCAGTTGGAGCACATCGCCCATTTCGATGCACTGACGAGCTTGCCCAATCGTGTGCTTCTCGCAGACCGCCTGCAGCAAGCCCTTACGCAATGTGCGCGCCGCGAGCGCTCAGTGGCCGTGGTTTACCTGGATCTGGATGGTTTCAAGGTTGTTAACGACACGCATGGCCATGGCTTGGGTGATGAGCTGCTGGTTGCGCTGGCACAGCGCATGAAGGCCGCTCTGCGCGACGGCGATACGTTAGCCCGTATCGGTGGTGACGAATTCGTGGCCGTGCTGGGTGACCTGGACCGCATGCAAGACGCCGAACCTGTTTTGGAGCGCCTGCTCAAAGCCGCAGCTACTCCGATAGCACTCGCCGCGTTGACCCTACAGGTTTCGGCCAGTATTGGTGTCACCATCTACCCGCAAGACGATTCCGAAGTAGACCAACTGCTACGCCATGCCGATCAAGCCATGTACGTGGCTAAGCAGGCTGGCAAAAACCGCTTTCACCTGTTCGATGTGGCGCAAGACACGGCGGTCAAATCCCATCGCGAAAGTCTGGAGCGCATCGACCAAGCACTGGTGCATCAAGAATTTTTGTTGTACTACCAGCCCAAGGTCAACATGAAGACAGGTGCTGTTATCGGCGCTGAGGCGTTGATCCGCTGGCAGCACCCACAGCGTGGTCTGCTGGCGCCCGCAGCCTTTTTACCGGCCATCGAAAATCACTCCATCGGCGACGCCATCGGCGAATGGGTCATAGACACCGCCTTGCGGCAAATGTTGCGCTGGAAAGCTGCCGGACTCGACCTGTCGGTCAGCGTCAATATCGGTGCGCGCCAACTGCAACAGGCTGATTTTGCGATGCGGTTGACCCAGTTGTTAGGCCGTTACCCGGGTATCCCGCCCCATGCGCTGGAGCTGGAAATTTTGGAGACCAGTGCGTTGGAGGATCTGGCCCAGGTGTACCAGGCGATCCTCACCTGCCAGGCCTTGGGCGTGCGCTTCGCGTTGGATGACTTTGGCACGGGGTACTCGTCTTTGACACATCTGCGCCACTTGCCTGCCGAGGTCATCAAGATCGACCAGAGCTTTGTGCGTGACATGTTGCACGACACTAACGACCTGACTATCGTTAGGGGCGTGATTGGTTTGGCTTCAGCCTTTGGCCGCGAAGTTATCGCAGAAGGTGTGGAAACGTCTGAGCACGGCGTGCAACTGCTTGCACTGGGTTGCGAGTTGGCCCAGGGCTATGGCATTGCCCGCCCCATGCCGGCGACGGATATGCCAGCGTGGGTCGCCAAATGGCGGCCGTTCGATGAATGGATAGGCTGAGTGGAGAATTGGTTTAAGACGCAGATTCAAGTACGAAGTGCAACGTTCTGAAACGGGTTGGG
>JBDTAG010000211.1:0-5000 GCA_039924745.1 Rhodoferax sp. | reverse complement strand
GTGCTGTGTGTTGAGAAGGTCAATGCCCGGTCTCTGTCTGCTATAGATTTCGAAGCGGCATGTGTAAATTACACGGGGGCTGGCGGCCAGTTTGATCCAGAAGCCGAAGGCGTGGAACCGTTTGTGCCAGAGTTTGATGTGGTGGTGGGCGACCTGTCCTTTATCTCGCAAACTTTGGTGCTACCCGCCGTCCTTCCGTTTCTCAAAGCGGGCGGCACGCTGCTGACCTTGGTCAAGCCGCAATTCGAGTTGCAACCGGGTCAGGTGGGTAAGGGCGGTATCGTCAAAGACGATGCCATGTACCCCATCGTCGAGCAGCGTTTGCGTGAGACCTGCGCCGAACTCGGTCTGACTGTGACTGCCTGGTTTGATTCGCCCATTGAAGGTGGCGATGGCAACCGCGAATTTTTTATCTGCGCGATTAAAACCTGAGTCTTCTGCGGTCGTGACCGCAGCGTTGGAGAAAAGCTATGTCCGAAACTTCCCGCATTCCCGTAAGTGTGGAATTTTTCCCACCCAAGACGCCTGAGGGTGTGGCCAAGCTGCGCGCCGTGCGCCAACAGTTGTATGCGCTCAAACCGGAGTTCTGCTCGGTGACCTTTGGTGCCGGTGGTTCGACACAAGAAGGCACGTTTAACGCCGTATCTGAAATACTGGCAGAAGGTGTCAACGCGGCCTCGCACTTCTCCTGCATTGGTGCCACGCGTGACATCGTGCGCGCGCAATTGGCCAAGCTCAAGACCATGGGTGTCAAACGCCTGGTGGCCCTGCGCGGCGACTTGCCCAGCGGCTACGGGGCGGGTGGTGAATTTCACTACGCCAGTGAGTTGGTGGCTTTTATCCGGGCTGAAACAGGAGACGATTTTTTCATCGAAGTGGCGGCCTATCCAGAGATTCATCCTCAGGCCCGCTCACCCCAAAGCGACTTGCAGGCGTTTGCCGCCAAGGTGAATGCTGGAGCCAATTCGTCTATTACCCAGTATTTCTACAACCCCGACGCCTACTTCCGTTTTGTTGATGATGTGGCTGCGATGGGGTTAAACGTGCCTGTGGTGCCGGGCATCATGCCAATCACCAGTTCTACACAACTGATGCGATTTTCTGACGCCAGCGGCGCTGAGATTCCACGCTGGATTCGCCTGCGGTTGCAAAGTTTTGGTGATGACACAGCGTCGATCAAGGCCTTTGGTCTGGATGTAGTGACCAGTTTGTGTGAGCAATTGCGTGCAGGTGGCGCCCCGGCATTGCACTTTTATTCGATGAACCAGAGTGTTGCCACCTTGGCCTTGTGCGACCGTCTGGGGTTGAGTCGTTAGATTCCCTCGAACTCCATCGCGGGTCGATGCTCGGCTTCGCTGACGATTTGCCAGCGGCCCACGAAGCAGGCGGCCAACCAGGCGATGGAGCCTATCAAGCCTATGACCAGCCAGGCGCTCAGCCAGTCGCCGTCAAAGGCGCCGAACATGCAAGCGCGCAGCGCTTTGATCACCCAGGTAAACGGAAGCCAAGGGCTGACAGCCTGGTAAACACCGCCGGACAGTTCTACTGGAAACACGCCACCCGCGGATGACAGCTGCAGCACCATTAACAGCAACACTGCAGCCTTGCCCGCGTCGCCAAACGCGCGGGTAATGGCCACAATGAGAACCAAAAACGTCAGCGCGCTGAGGATCAGCGTCAGCGCATATTGCCCCATTTGCGCAACGTGCAGGTCCAGCAAAAATAGCGACATCAGCATGATGACCAGTGCCTGTACCACGACCAGGCCACCCAAAATACCCAATTTCCCCAACAACCGCGCAGGGCGGGAGGCGTGTGCTGCAGCTTCCGGCAGGCGGCGCAAATGGAATAGGAATGCTGACATCACCGCGCCCAACCACAGCGAGGTGGCCAAGAAGTTGGGCGCAAAACCCGCACCGTTGATAACCACGGGGGCCACGATTTCTATGACGGGTTCCACCGAATCAGCCAAGCCGCGCGCGCTGCCGTCGGGTGCGTGCACTTCTCCGGGTAGGGAACTGTCCAATAACTGGAGACCGAGTGCCAACTCTTTGGACCCGGCTTTGAGTTGTGCGAGTCCGTTGTGCAAAGCTTCTGCACCATTGCCTACCGCGTGGCTGGCATTTGCCAGCTCATCGAGTTTGCTATCTGCGGGTATTTTGATGGCCGCCGTATGGATGCCGTTGCCCAAAGCGGTTACGCCGTCAGCCAGCTTGGTGACGCCGGCTCCTAATTTTTGTGTTCCGTCCGCAAGTTTTGATTGACCGTCGCGTGCCGCTTGCAAGCCCGCGCCCAGCATTGCAGCGCCATCGCCGAGTTGTGTCGCCCCATCAGAAATCCGTGTTCCGACCAGCGGGATGCCCTTGGTCTCGTCGCGCATTTTGTTGCTGCCATCTGCCAGTTCTCGGGCGCCGATCTGAAGGCCATCCAGGCCTTTGGCCAATTCACTGTGCCCTGCGACCAATTGGGCTGATCCGGATTTCAGCGCTGCCAAATCTTGTGCAGCGGGCCGCTGTTGGTCCATCGTGCGCAGACCGGCACCGAGTTGTTTGACACCGTCCGTGAGCTGTACGACAGCGTCGCCCAGTCCGTCTGCGCCCGTGGCTAGGATCTTCGATCCCGATTCTGCTTGGACCAGTCCAGTGTTTAGCTTGAACGCTCCGTCCTTCAGGGCTGCCGCGCCTTTGCGCAGTTCGGCTAGTTTGTCGCGCGAACCTGTAGCCGTGGTGAGCACCAATGACCAGCGACTTTCGTTCAGGTTGATGTTGACCTGGTGCCCCAATTCCGACGCAAACCGCCTGGCAATATTGGCGCCGTTGTAGTTGTTGCCCTCAGAGACGTACATCACCAGTCGGCCGCCAGCGGCCTCTTGTCCCGGTACTGCGTTGGCACTGAAGTCCTTTGGAATAATCAGCGCAAATGACAGGTGACCTTGACGGACGGCTAGTTTCGCCGCTTCTTCCTGGGCGTAGTCGACGAAGCCAAAGGTACGCTTTGCTTTGATGGCCGCAACCACCGTCTGGCCCACGTTGACATTTTGGCCACGGTAATTCAGGCCTTGGTCCAAATTGACCAGTGCGGCTTTGAGTTCGCCAGTGCGCGCGCCGGGGTCTCGTACGCTGGCGAGGTAGATCAGTGCATAGAGTGCGGGGATGATGATCACCCCTATGGCTGTCACCTTGAGCTTGGGGAATCGCTTGAATAGCGTTGCCTCCATGCGGAAAATCGCAAATGCATCGCGAAGAACACGCATGTCAGGTTTCCCCTTGCAATGCAGCCTTAGCCGCCCGATTCCAGCGTGAACGTGGCGTTGGCGTCTTGCTTGAGCAGCTCAACCATTTGCGGCAAAGCTTTCTGCAGACCCGCTTTGAGCGTGTGGGGCGGGTTGATGATGAACATCCCGCTGGCGGGCAGGCCGGGGCGTATTACTTCACCGGCATCATCTTGCAGGAGCTTGCTGGACTTGACCGTTAGCGTGGCACCTAGCCAGCTTTTGCCAGCCTTGTTAGCCAACGTCTTGAGCTTCTTGGGAAGGTCATGTGCTTCGGGGCGCGGGATGATGGGGTACCAAACTACGTAAGTGCCGGTCGAAAAACGCAGCAGTGCGTCTGCCACCATCGCAGCCACACGACCATAGTCGGTCTTCAATTCGTAGCTGGGGTCGCACAGCAGCAGCGCGCGGCGGGAGGGCGGTGGCAAGAACTTCTTGACGCCTTCAAAACCGTCTTCGCGCAAAATGGCTATTTGGCGACCGGCTTCAAGCTGGGCGATATTTGCGGTCAGCGTCTTGGTGTCGGTCGGGTGCAGTTCAAACAACTTGAGCTTGTCGCGGTCACGCTCTTGTATAACCCGGTGGATGATGAATGGTGAACCAGGGTAGACCTTGTGGCTTCCGGCCTTGTTGAAGCTAGCGACCAAGTCTACATAGTCTTGCAGCATGGGTGCAAATGGCTGCGTTGGCTTGCCAGCCACCAGTTTCAAAAAACCTTCGACCGCTTCCGCGCTGGTTTGGGCGTAGTCGCCGTCCAGGCGATATAGGCCGGCTCCTGCATGGGTGTCAAAGACGGTCAAAGCGGCGTCTTTTTGCACCATATACCGCATTACAGCCAGTAAAACGGTGTGTTTGAGGACGTCGGCGTGGTTTCCGGCGTGGAAGGCGTGGCGATAACTGAACATACTTGGATGGTAACCGGTGAGGCATGTGGTTGCCTATATCTGCAAGGTTTTGTATAATCATAGGCTTCGCAGCGCTTTAGTGGCTCCGCGGCGAAGGCTTTTCACGAAGTATCCCCACCTAAGAGATTCCCACTGAACCTGACGAATAACCCGTTGGGTTTGGAATAGAAGGAACGCCGACCGTAGAAAAGAGCCCGCCAAACCAACTCCTTTATAGGAAATTCTCATGACAACTTTCAGCGCAAAACCCGCTGAGGTCGTGCACGAGTGGTTTGTGATTGACGCGACCGACAAGGTCCTCGGACGAGTAGCCAGCGAAGTTGCTCTCCGTTTACGCGGCAAACACAAGGCCATTTACACGCCTCACGTCGATACCGGCGATTTCATCATCGTCACCAATGCAGCCCAGCTGCGCGTCACCGGCGCCAAGTCGCTGGACAAGGTGTACTACCGCCATTCGGGTTACCCCGGCGGCATCTCGTCCACCAACTTCCGTGACATGCAAAACAAGTTCCCCGGCCGTGCTTTGGAAAAAGCCGTCAAGGGTATGTTGCCCAAGGGTCCCTTGGGTTACGCCATGATCAAGAAGCTCAAGGTTTACGGCGGTGCTGAGCATCCCCACACAGCCCAGCAGCCTAAGGTTCTGGATATCCCCGGAATTTCTCCCGCAGCAGTGAAACGTGAGGCAGCCAAATGATCGGTGAATGGAACAATGGCACCGGCCGTCGCAAATCCAGCGTCGCCCGCGTATTTCTGAAAAAAGGCTCCGGCCAAATCGTTGTGAATGGCAAAGCCATTGACAAGTTCTTCGGTCGCGGCACATC
>JBDTAG010000210.1:0-3662 GCA_039924745.1 Rhodoferax sp. | reverse complement strand
CGTGTCGCGCGGCACCGCAGTGCAACTGGACGATTTGCAGCTTAAGGGACTGAAAGACGAATCGGTCAAAGAGGAAAAAGGCCGCCAGTTCAACTGCCCGCATTGCGGTGCACCGGTCACCGTTACCTTGGCGACCAGCAAGAGCATTACGTGCGGCAGTTGCAACAGCGTCATCGACCTGAGCCAAGGGATTGGCGGCGAACTCCAGTCCGCCATTCAGAATGAACCCGTGCAACCGCTCATCCCGCTGGGTAGCGTGGGCCAATTGCAGGGCGTTGACTGGCAGGTGGTGGGGTTTCAGCACCGCATGGGCGTGGCGCCAGGCGATGATGAACAATTTGGTTGGAGCGAATACCTGCTCTACAACCTGAAGCGGGGCTTTAGCTTTTTGGTGGATTCAGAGGAGGGCTGGAGCCTGGTGCGTCCCACGACCGGTGCACCGGCCATGGCCAGTTCCAACGCCAGCAGCGCCAGTTACATGGGCACCAACTACACGCTCAAATACAGCTACACCGCCGAGACCAATTACGTGTGCGGCGAGTTCTATTGGTTGGTGCAGCGCGGTCAGACGACCAAGAACAAGGATTTCGCCAATGGCAAACGCCTGCTATCCATGGAGCAAAGCCCGACCGAGCTGGTCTGGTCCAGCGGCGACCAGCTGGCCAGTGAAGTCGTGGCCAAGGCTTTCAAGCTGGAGGGCAAGCAAGACCTGCTCAAGCGCGATGTGGAGCCCTTCAGCGCTGCAAAAAGCATGGGCATCGGCACCATCATCGTGATCGTGGTCATCACGTTGATTCTGATTTCGATGCTGGGCCGCTGCTCCAGTTGCAATCCGCAAGTCGAGAACTGTACGTCGTCATCCAGTTCGCGCAGTTCGGGTGGTTCGTTTGGCGGTTTTTCGGGTGGTGGAGGTCATAAGTGATGCATCCCATATTTTTATTAGGAGAATGCCATGGGCTTTGAATTGATTAAACCAGCCATCGTCGTCAGCTCACTGGTGTTCGCACTGCTGGGCGTGATCGTGTTCTGGCTGTGCTTCATCATCATCGACAAGATCACACCCTACGACTTGTGGGGCGAGATTGTGGAGAAGCAAAACGTGGCCTTGGCGCTGGTCGTCGCCGCAATGAGCCTGGGCATTTGCGTCATCATCGCAGCTGCCATTCACTAGTCCGTTGCGTTGTTCGGTTTTGCAGTCCACAGTTTCTAAACGCACCCACAAACCCCTCGAAGTTACGCTGTTAGCCAGCGTCTTCGTGGTGGCGGCCTGTGGCCTGGTGTACGAGCTGGCCGCAGGTTCGCTGGCCTCCTATCTGTTGGGCGACTCGGTCCTGCAGTTTTCCACGGTCATCGGTTGCTATCTGTTCGCCATGGGCGTGGGCTCGTGGTTGTCGCGGTTTTTTGAGCGCCAGTTGCCCGCGCACTTTTTGCGCATTGAATTGATGGTGGCCTTGGCCGGTGGCGCCATGCCCGCCCTGCTGTTCTTGTCCAACGGCTTCATGCCGGGTGCCTTCCGGTTTTTGCTGTATTCCATGGTTGGCGTGGTTGGCATTTTGGTGGGGCTGGAGATACCGCTGGTCATGCGCATACTCAAGCGCGAGATTGCGCTCAAAGACCTGGTGTCGCAGGTGCTGACCTTTGACTACCTTGGCGCGTTGGCCGTGTCGGTGGCGTTCCCTTTGTTGCTGGTGCCACAGCTAGGGTTGATACGCACCGGCTTGCTCTTTGGATTGATGAATGCGGCGGTCGCATTCTGGACCTTGTGGGTGTTCAGGCACGAGCTGCGCCGCTGGAGTGCCCATGCCTGGGCCTGCGTGTTGACGGTGGCCGCCCTGGGCGCGGGTTTTGCAGTAGCAGACCGCATCACCTCCTTGGCTGAGGACAAGTTCTACCATGACCGTATCGTGCTGGCGGCCACGTCGCCATATCAGCGCATCGTTCTCACCAACGGGCGCACGGGGCACAAGCTGTTCTTGAATGGTAATTTGCAATTTGCCGAACGTGATGAATACCGCTACCACGAGGCCCTGGTCCACCCCGTCATGTCGGCTTTCGGCGCGCCGCGCAGGGTAGCCGTGTTAGGCGGTGGCGATGGCATGGCGGTACGCGAAATCCTCAAGTACCCCAGCGTGGAAAGTGTGACCCTGGTAGAGCTGGATCCGAACATGATCGGCCTGTTTACCAAAGACCCAGCCATGTCGAAACTCAATGCGGGCTCGCTCAGTTCGCCCAAGTTGCACATCGTCAACACCGATGCTTTTCAGTGGCTGCAGGGCGGCGACAAGACCAACGCACAGAGCGAGCTGGACATGTTTGATGTCATCATCGTGGACTTCCCCGATCCGACCAATTTCTCCATCGGCAAGCTCTACACCAATAGCTTTTATTCACTGTTGTCGCAGCGCTTGTCGGCCAGTGGTTATGCAGTGATTCAGACTACGTCGCCGCTGGTAGCGAGACAGAGCTATTGGACTGTGGCGACGACGATTGAATCGGTTGGCCTGAGGGCCACGCCGTACCACACCAATGTGCCCAGTTTCGGCGAATGGGGTTTTATCATCGCCAGCCATCGGCCTTGGCACATGCCTACGACATTGCCGGCTGGCCTGCGATTTTTGAGCCTGCAGACGTTGCCGTTGCTGTTTGATTTTCCGATTGATATGGCGCGGGTACCGGCCGAGGTGAACCGCCTGTCGAACCAGGTCTTGGTTACGACGTATGAGCAGGAGTGGGGCAAGGTGGCGCCTTAGATGTCCTAGCTTATCGAGCTATTACAGAGGAGTGACTGCATCGACAAAGCCTTTGCAGCCAGACTGGGTGCATGCGTACCAGCGGTTTTCAGTGAAACTGCAGTCTCCGCCCAGGTTGTCTTTGACAAACGCGCAGTTTATGAAGCTGCACTCCGTAAAACTGCAGCCTGCGAACGAAGCTCCGCGAAAAGTGCAATTTTTGAATTTGACATTCACAAAAGTGGTCGTGTTGAAAAGGCTCCAATACCAATCAGAATCTTCGATCACACAGCCAACCAGAACGCCGCCGAACCCGCAGCCTTCAATATCCAGTTTGCTGAAGTTGCAGTACTTGAACGAAGCCTCTTCCCATTCTTCCGGGAGTGAGTCTCTTCCTTCAAAGTCAGTGCTCTCGTGATAAAGGGACATAGCAAGTGCGCGAATAACCTCAAGGTTCATACCGAGATATTGGTGGAGCTGCGTTGTGGGGGCGATATCAAGCCAAAGATTCCGGCCATCTGTAACTCAACACGGAGTCTACGGGATAGAAATGCTCCCGCACCGCTTCAAGCTGATTGCCACCCAACAGATAGACATAACGTTCATCGTGGCGCAGATAGAAGCCGACATGACCTTTCCAACTGCTGGGGTCGTCTCGGTACAGCACGGCGATGCATCCCGGAACGGGCGAGTCGAGTGCTTCGCCCCAATCCAACCAAGAGCGGGCCAATGCGGAGTTGGTGCCAACGATCCCGGTCTGGGCCAGGCACCAATTGACAAAGGATGAGCACCACGATGCCTTGTCGTCGTAACCGCGAATATTGGTGTCGGCGTGGTATTCGGTGATGCGGGGGTTGCTGTGTCCGGCGGGATACTGGGCAACTCCCATCTCGACCCTTGCGACCGTCATCCAGGGCGCCTTCAACGCAGTGG
>JBDTAG010000209.1:0-5648 GCA_039924745.1 Rhodoferax sp. | reverse complement strand
GGTGATGAGTTTCATGATTTTGCTGGCGGCGTTGTCGTTCACGCGGTGGGCGGCTGGATCGCCTTGCCAGCGGTTATTTTGCTCGGTGCGCGCAGCAACCGTTACCGCAAAGATGGTGCTATCTCCGCGCATCCGCCGTCAAGTATTCCGTTTTTGGCGTTAGGCGCATGGATTTTGACGGTTGGCTGGTTTGGCTTCAATGTCATGAGCGCGCAGACATTGGACAAGATTTCGGGCCTGGTAGCTGTCAACTCGTTGATGGCAATGGTGGGTGGCACTTTGGCGGCACTGGTGGTCGGTAAAAATGACCCTGGCTTTGTACACAACGGCCCTTTGGCGGGTCTGGTTGCCGTATGCGCAGGCTCCGACGTCATGCACCCTTTAGGTGCGCTCGTGGTCGGCGCCATGGCGGGCACGGTCTTTGTTGCCATGTTCACATTGACGCAAAACCGCTGGAAGATCGACGACGTGTTGGGCGTATGGCCGCTGCACGGCTTGTGCGGAACTCTAGGAGGCGTGGCAGCAGGTATTTTTGGTACCAAAGCACTCGGCGGGTTGGGCGGTGTGAATCTGGGTGCGCAGCTCATCGGCACCACCATGGGCGTAGCCTGGGCTTTGTTGGGCGGAACCGTGGTTTATGGCCTGCTCAAAGCTACGTTGGGTCTGCGTCTGAGCCAGGAAGAAGAGTACGACGGGGCCGACCTGTCTATCCACAACATCAGCGCCTCACCTGAGCGCGAGGTGAATTGGTAGCGGCTTAGCTGCACCGAGTTGCAAAACATAAACCCGGCGCAATGCCGGGTTTTTTTGTGCCTGCCCGTGTCAGATTACTTGAATCTTTGTTGCTTCTAATTTCAAATTAATTGAATCAACGCAACAAGTTATTTGAACTTTTTTTGATGGTCGGCCTCTTAAACTTTCACCCACGTCGGGCCTCTCGGGGCACGACGAAGCGAAACACCTTTAAACACCGCGCCTATGAATACTGCATCCACACCCCGTCGTTACACCGGCACTGCCATCGCCTTGCACTGGTTGCTGGCATTGGCATTGGTGGGCATTTTCTCTATTGGCCTGTATATGGCCGACCTACCATTTTCCCCGCAGCGGCTCAAACTGTACAACTGGCACAAATGGGCGGGCATCTCGATTTTGACGTTGTCTGCCATTCGCCTGCTCTGGCGTCTGAGCCACAAGCCACCGGCGCTACCCCAAGCCGTCACACTGGGCATGCCCAATTGGCAACTACACGCTTACCACGCCACCCATGTGCTGATGTATGCCTTGTTTTTCGTGGTGCCGTTGGTAGGTTGGGCTTATAGCTCGGCGGCGGGATTTCCGATCGTGGTGTTCGGCGTGCTGCCCTTGCCAGACTTTGTGGCCGTCAGCAAGCCCTTAGCCGAACTGATCAAGCCCTGGCACCAGTACACGGCATTTACGTTGGCGGGCTTGGTGCTGCTGCATGTGGCCGCCGCGCTCAAGCACCACTTCATCGACAAAGACGGCCTGCTGCAACGCATGGCGCCCGGCAAGCGCTAAGACCCAATTTTTTCAATCAACCCCTACGCTTCAAACAGGACACAACTATGACGAAATCTTTTTCACCGATCGCCCGCTTCGCTACCGTTGCACTGCTGACAGCGTTGGCCAGCGTGTCTGCGCTGGCGCAGCAAAAACTGGTGCCTGCTCAAAGCGAAGTGGACTTCGTCATCAAGCAAATGGGCGTGCCAGTAGAAGGTCACTTCAAGAAATTTGATGCGCAAATTGCACTGGACCCGGCCAAGCCAGCGGCCGGCAAAATTTCTTTCACGATTGATATTGCCAGTGCCACCATGGGTTCGCCTGAGCCGGATGCCGAGTTACCAAAGTCAGTGTGGTTCAACACCGCCAAGTTCCCACAAGCCACCTTCCAATCCACCAGCATTAAAGGCCTGGGCGGCGGCAAGTTTGAAGTGACCGGCAAGTTGGCCATCAAGGGCAATACACGCGATGCAGTCGTTCCCGTGACGTTGGTACAAAACGGCGCTGTCACCACAGCCACTGGAGTGGTGGGCATCAAGCGCCTGGCGTTCAAGATCGGCGAGAACGAATGGGCCGATACGTCCATGGTGGCCGACGATGTGCAGGTCAAGTTCAAGCTGGCGCTAACTGGTGTTGGCAAATTCTGATTTTGGTTTTTCTTTTTCTTTTCCCTCAACCCTGTTTTTAACGGAGCTATTTCACATGCGCAAATCCCTTCTCGGCTTGGCAGTTGCCGCCACCTTTGCAACTTCTTTGTTGTCGGCTGCGGCCCACGCCGAAACTTCGACCTACACGTTGGACCCAACACACACTTTTGTGTCGTTCGAGATCGGCCACTTTGGCACCTCCACCAACAAGGGCCGCTTTGACAAGAAGGAAGGCTCTGTGCAAATGGACCGCGCCGCCAAGACCGGCAAGCTGGAAGTGACCGTGGACACGACCTCCATCAACAGCGGCACACCTGCTTTTGACAAGCACCTGCAAAGCGCCGACCTGTTTAACGCTGCCAAGTACCCCACCATCAAATTTGTCTCCGACAAGTTCATCTTCAATGGCGACAAAGTGGCCGAAATCGTTGGCAACCTGACGCTGTTGGGCAAGACCCAAACCGTCACGCTGAAGGCCAACCAATTCAACTGCTACCAAAGCCCGATGATCAAGCGCGAAGTCTGCGGTGGCGATTTTGAAACCACGATTGACCGCACCGACTTTGGCATGAACTACGGTGTGGATTGGGGTTTCCCAAAGAACGTGCGTTTGATCGTCCAAGCTGAAGGCATCAAACAGTAAGTTGTAAGAATGCAGGTGCGGGACCGACCAACAGGGCATATCAGCCCTATTGCGAAAGAGCCCGCACCATGCCATCACTTTCCTCACGCTTGCGCAGCCGACTGTGGCCTGCGCTGGTCATTTCTCCCGTTGTATGGGCAACCGCGTTCCCTGCTTGGGCCGCTGCACCGCGTTGCGAAGTGCAATCTGGTCTGCAACGCACCCCTGTCATAGAACTATTCACATCCGAGGGTTGCAGTTCTTGCCCACCGGCTGACCAGTGGTTGTCGTCGCTCAAGGGCATGCCAGTCGTAGCCCAAGCCTTCCACGTTGGCTATTGGGACTACATAGGTTGGGTAGACCGGTTTGCGACACCTGCTAACGCCGAGCGGCAGCGCATGCTGGCCAGTGCCAACCACCTTAGCGGCAGCTATACCCCGCAATTGGTGCGCGATGGGCGCGACTGGCCGCAGTGGCGGGGCACACGGGCGCAACAGGCTGCACAAGCAACTGGCGAGCTTGCCCACGTCGCTATCACGCTGCAACAAGCCGATGGTGCAGACCAGTTCTCAGCCCGCGTGACGCCGGGTGAGGGGGTCGCGCAGTGGAGTGCCTACTGGACCGTGACCGAGCATGGGTACAACTCGCACGTAAAAGCTGGCGAAAACCGGGGAGAGTTTTTACAACACGATTTTGTCGTGCGCCAGTACACGCCGGTGGGGCACTACCAAGGCGCGCAGACCTTGGGCTTTGTCGCCATTGCTGCGACAGCCGCGCCTCCGCGGCAAATCAATTTGGTGGTGCAAGACCCAAATACGGGTGCGCCATTGCAGGCGGTCAGCCTGCACTGTGGTGGTTAGTCCTTCACAGCGCCTTCTGCCGCCATGCCAAAGCAGCGCCCACCCACAGCGCAAATGCTGAATACACCAAACCGCGCGCCAAGCCGCCTGGGCCATCGGCAATCCACCCAACCATGGTGGGCCCGATGATCTGACCAGCGGCAAACACCGTGGTGAAAGCGCTAATGCCTGCTGCCCAAGCACTGTGCGGCAGGTTGTGCCGCACCAGCGCGGTGGTGGATGCCACCACTGACAAAAAAACTCCACCGAACAGCAGCCCCGATGCCAGGACCACAGGCCAGGACTGCGTAAGCGCTGGCAAAATTGTCGCCACGCCCAGCAGGGCGTTCAATATGGCCAACGCCCGGCCGCTCTTGTGCCGGTCCAACAGACCAGCCCATATGCGTGACGAGGCCATAACGGCCAACCCCAGCAGCCCGTAGAACACGGTCACGGCAAACGCGCTGCGGCCCTGTTCACGCAGTAAGGCTACGACAAAAGTCATGTAGCCGATGTACCCCACGCCAAAAAGGGTGTAACCACCCAAAGCAAAACCAAACTGGCCCCAGCGAAATTGCACTGGCACCACACCGTCTGGCGTATCCACCACCGGCAAAACCGCAGATTGCGCCATAACCCGGGCGGGCCACAGCAGCGTCACACTGGCCACGGCACACGCCACGGCCAGCAGCCACCAAGCCCAACGCCAAGCATGCATTTGAGTGCTTGCTTGCTCCAGCACCCACGGCACCAGTACGGCCGACAACACAATGCCCAGCCCCGTACCGCCGTAGTACAGCCCAATCAACAAGCCGCCGCGGGTCGGTTGCTGTGCCCCAAGTCGCGCGGCCAACAAACCACCTGCAATGAATACAAAGGCGCTGGCCACCCCAGCCAACAAACGTTGCACCAGCAAGGGCTCAGCCGTGGTGAAGAAACCGCTCATCGCCATGAAGAGGCTGGCCAAAAAAGCGCCGCTCCACAGCAGCGTGCTGGCGCCCACGCGCTTGAGCAACCATGGCGTCACCAAAGCGCCCAAAAAATAGCCCATGGCGTTGGCCGTATTCATGGCGCCGGCCAGCGTGTAGCTCCAGCCCAGGTCTACACGCATGGCGGGCAGCAACAGGCCATACGCAAACCGGGTGATGCCCAACGAGACCGCTGCCCCCAAAGACAGCGCAAGGGCCAGCGCCCACACAGATTGCAGCGGTTTCAAAGTAACTTTTCCCAAGATTAAACGGCAGAGTAACATTGTCCAACATCAAGTTGAAATAACAAATCACTATGAAATTTATAGCTGCATCGCCTTATCCCACGAGGGCTAGGGCCATATTTTCCACATGTCGGTCTGCGCAAGGGCCGTGCACCAGCCTGACGATGCCACAGAAGTCAGGGTAAGCACGGACTGCGCCATGCGACAAGTTCTCTAGACTGGCCCGAACCACGAATCCAACGGGAACACACATGCGACACAACAACAAGTTTTGGCTGAACAGACTCGCAGGCATGGCAGCGCTATGCGCCGCGCTCGCGGCACAGGCACAAACCCCAAACACGCTGAAGCTGGGGGTGATTGGTCCGTTCACCGGCCCTTCGTCCGATTTTGGCGTACAAATGCTGCAAGGCGTGCAACTGGCGGCCGAAGAGATCAACGCGGTCGGCGGTTACATGGGACGGCATCTGGAATTGGTCATCAAGGACGACCAAGGCATTCCGGACGTAGGCCTCAAAGGCTCCCAAGAACTGGCTAAGGCAGGGGTGGTCGCCACACTGGGCTTTTGCAATACCGGGGTGGCACAGAAGTCGCTGGAGGTGTTCCAGACCGCCAAGCTGCCGCTGATCATCAACTGCGCCACGGGTACGCCACTGACATCACAGTATCCGGCGCCCGTGAGCTATATCTTTCGCACCTCGCCACGCGATGCCATCCAGGCACCCTATGTGGTGGAAGACATCGTGCACCGCGGCTGGACCCGGGTTGCCGTGTTTGCCGACACCACGGGCTACGGTGACGCTGGC
>JBDTAG010000208.1:0-6722 GCA_039924745.1 Rhodoferax sp. | reverse complement strand
GATGTGCTCAACCGCCTGCGCCGCGCCGAGGGGCAACTGCGCGGCATTCAGCGCATGGTGGAAGAAGGGGAGGACTGCCTGAAAATCGGGCAGCAATTCTCCGCAGTGCGCAAGGCGCTGGACAGCACCTACCTGCGTATGACGATGTGCTTTTTGGAGCAAGAGCTAGAGGGCCGCATGCACCCCGACGCAGCCCAGAAGGGCGACATGGATGACGTGTTCAAGAACCTCGAAACCATGTTGACCCGCATACGCTGAGGCGCTTTACGAACGGGGGTGCTTACCCTTCATCGCGCAGGTGCTCCATCCAAAAATGGCATAGGGCGGGCACCAGCCAATAGCCGCAGTAACCAATGGCACCACGCCCAACCAGCCCCATATTCCAATGGTTCCGGTGACCGCAAGGCCAATCAACACCAAACCCAGCACTGCGCGTGCGATGCGATCCATTCCACCGACATTGGTTTTCATACAGAGTCCTTTTTAGTTGCTAATGCGGCCTTTTTGGAGTCTTCTTCTATGTGCCGTTTGAAGTACATGGCGAACCACACGGCCATGCCCAACATAAAGGCGATTCCGGCCGCGCTCATCAAGCCGTAATCGGTAGAAAAAAGATCAGTCAGCAGTTTCATGGAGCCACTCCTTCCAGCGTTTCGATATGGGTCACAAATACGTAAACCCAGCTTGAAGAATACTGCATGGGGTATGTAGCGACATGATGTACATCAAGTAGTTGTCACTGCAGCCTAAAAAATTGGCCTACCCGAACAATTGCCCACGCGCCGCGCCCGTAATCGCCACCACGCAGGGGTGTGTGATGCGCCGCTCTACCGACACCGCAAAGAATTCATCCTCCAGTTCTTCGGTACGGCCAATCAGTTCTACACCGAACTGCGCGATGGTGTCGCGCTCCATGACGGTGGGCGCCATGAACACACCGCGCCCTTGGCGACCAAAGGCACTCATCAGTGCGCCGTCGTCAAACTCGCCAATGATGCGGGGGTGAATTTGGTGACGGGTAAGCCAACCCTCTAGCTGTTGACGTACCGATGCCTGGACGCCCGGAATCAGGAGCGGGAAGTCATTGAGGCATTGGGGAAATACGCCTTTGAGTTGCGCCTTCAATTCCGGGGCGCAAAAAAAACTCATGGCAGTACGGCCCAGCGGGTGGTTGAAAGCCTTCACGTTGAGGCGTTTGGACATGGGCTCGTCGGCGATGACCAGGTCCAGCCGGTTCAGCGCGAGTTGGGCCAGCAGATCGGGGAACTTGCCCTCGTGGCAGACCAGGCGCACCGGCTCGGCCAACTGTAGCGCTGGTTCCAGCAAACGGTAGGCGATTGACTTGGTCACGGAATCGGCCACCCCGACCTTGAAATCCAGCACGCGTTGGCCGCCGTGGGCTTGGCGCACCGCAGTCTCCAGCTCGGCGCCCAAGCTAAATATCTGGTCGGCGTAGCCCATGGCCAAGTGGCCGTCTTCGGTCAACTCCAGATTGCGCCCGCTCTTGCGGAACAATTTGCGGCCCAACCAATCTTCCAGCAATTTGATTTGCCCGGACAGGGTTTGCGGAGTTGTATGTAATTGCTCACCCGCGCGCATGATGCCGCCAGCCTTGGCTGTAACCCAGAAGTAGTGCAGATGCTTAAAATTCATGGCGATTGAATACTTCGGTTTAAACGAAGTAATGTTGTTTTAAATTCGAATTTACACGAATCATTATCAGACCTACATTCACACTTCACCAGCCCCTGTTGAGCTGGAAGGAGAAAATCCATGCGTTTAAGTACCCGAGGCCGTTTTGCCATTACCGCGATGATCGACCTGGCCCTGCGCCAGACATCCACGCCCGTACCCTTGGCCGATCTGGCGCAGCGCCACCGCATCTCCATGTCGTACTTGGAGCAAATGTTTGCAAAGCTGCGCCAGCAGGGCCTGGTGGACAGCACCCGTGGCCCTGGTGGCGGCTACACGTTGGCGCGCGCGGCGGCTACCATTTCGGTGGCCGACATCGTGGGCGCCATTGAAGACGGTGCCAACACCCAAGGCGAAAACAACACGCGCGAAAGCTCACTCAGCGCGCAGGCCATGACACAGGATTTGTGGGATGCATTGCAGACCACCGTGCTGGCCTACTTGAAGACGGTCAGCCTGCAAAGCTTGGCCGATGAGCAAAAGGCCAAGGGCTTTCAGGTGCAAGAGCGTAGGCCGGTGCAAAAGGGTGTGTTTGCCAAGCCACGGCAAGAGAAGCCACGGTCCAGCACACCCAATTCGGTTTTCGCACTGGCCAACGCGTGGGGCGGTCGTAGCTGATTTTGCTATCAAATATATAGCTATATGCCTATATTGCACGAGGGCTGGAGGCCTATTTTACGATAAGCTCTTTGGTGAACCCGCTCCCGCAGCGCCCTTGCGGTACTCGTCTGGCGTCGTGTCCATCAGGCGTTTGAACATGCTGATGAAGGCGGACGCACTGCCGTAGCCCAAATCAAGCGCAATGGTTTCCACGGTCTGGCCAGCGGCCAACAGTGGCATGGCCTTGACCACGCGCAGGCGCTGTCGCCATTCGGCAACCGACATGCCCAAGTCGCGTTGGGCGCGGCGCATTAGCGTGCGTTCACTGCTGTGGGCGGCCTGCGCCAACTCCGGTAGCGAGCGGTTGTCGCCCGGCTGGGCCTGCAGCATGCGTAGCACGGCCCCCAGCGCTGGATCCTCCGAGTTGGGTAGGTAGCTGCCCGCACGCGGTGCCTGTACCAACTGGTCTAACAGCACTTGCAGCAGGCGAGCGCCTTCTGCCGTGCAAAGGTCGTCCGCAGCCAACTGGCGCAGATGCTCCAACAAGGCCCGCACCAGTGGGCTAACGGTCAGCGCGCAAGGCGTGGCAGGCAACACTGCGCTACCCAACCGCGCCACATAGAGAGAGCAGTGGTGCGCTTCGAGCCGGTTCAGCCCCACATGCTCCAGGTCAGGCGGCAACCAGATGCCGTAATGCGGCGGTGCCAAATAATGGTGATCCGCCACCTTGACCTCCATCACGCCGCTAAAGGAATACACAAATTCGCCCCACGCGTGCTGGTGCTGTGGATACAGCCCCTGTGCTGGTACATAGGCGCTGCGAAACATGATCGGCGCCGGCAACTGTGGGCTGTGCAGCGGAATTTCGAGTTTGGGGGGCAGTATGGGCATGGTGTGGTCGGCTTTGAGAACACGAAGTGGTGAGATTGGCGGTTAGACACTATGGGTTGTCTGGTATTCACTATATCAATCAAAGTCGACAATTCAATAATCTACCAACTGAACACCCTGTCGCATTTGAGGACGAAAACACCATGGAAACACGCAAAGCACTGGACGGACAGGCGATAGGTCTGATGCTGCTGCTTTGCCTGGTGTGGGGTGCCCAACAGGTTGCGTTGAAGGCAACGGCCTCCGAAATCGCTCCTATCTTCCAGATCGGGCTGCGCTCCGGCGTGGCTGCCGTATTGGTCGGACTGGTTATGGCCGCGCGGGGCGAGCGCATGCGGGTGGCGGATGGCACATGGCCCGCCGGTCTGCTGGTGGGTTCACTGTTTGGCGTTGAATTTTTGCTGGTGGGCGAAGGGCTGCGGCACACCAGCGCGTCACACATGGTGGTGTTTTTATACACGGCGCCGATTTTTGCGGCACTGGGCTTGCACTGGCGGCTACCCGCTGAGCGCTTGGGTACCGTGCAATGGCTAGGCATTGCACTGGCCTTCGGCGGTCTTGCGCTAGCGTTCTTTGGTCGCAGCACGGTGGGCACGGCGAGTTCGCCCAACGCGCATGGCAATATGTTGTGGGGCGATTTTTTGGGGCTATTGGCCGGCGCAGCTTGGGGTGCAACGACGGTTGCAGTGCGTTGCTCGAAGCTGAACAGTGCCCCTGCAACCCAAACTTTGTTGTACCAATTGCTTGCGGCCTTTGTGTTGCTGATGGGCACCTCCTTTGCCACAGGGCAGGCCCACTTCATCCCCACGCCTACGATTTGGGCAAGTTTGCTGTTTCATTCAGTGGTGGTGTCGTTTGCCAGCTTTTTGCTGTGGTTCTGGTTGTTGCGAAAATACTTGGCTTCGCGTTTGGGGGTCTTTTCGTTCATGACGCCGCTGTTCGGTATCGTGCTGGGTGCGTGGCTGTTACATGAGCCCATTGAAAGCCGCTTTTTGATCGGAGCCGTCCCCGTATTGCTGGGTATCGTATTGGTCAGCGGCGGCGGGCAGTGGTTGGTCCGTATGGGATCGCGCTTGCGTGGTGTGGATGCCTGATTGCGGGGGAGCCAGCGTCTCAATTCTCACTTCAGAACGCTGACGGGGTGTCTGCGATGGTGCAGAATTGCTCAGCCATGTACGAATTTCGCCAACCCCTGCCAATGCTTCCCACGTGGGCCCTCCGGCTTGTGCTTGGCACGCTGGCAATAGCTGTCACACTGTTGGCGCATGCAACGCAGAGAGCCGCCCCGGCCCAAAAGCATGATGGCCCAAGGGTTTACAGATACCTTAAAGGTGGCACGCCTTCATTCTCCGACGTGCCACCGGCCAAGATCCCTTATGTCATCTTCACGCCTTCGTGCTATGCCTGCAATTTGCACTCCAACATCAATTGGTACACCACGCCGTTGCATCTACAAGAGTACAACGGTGAGATCGCCCTTGCGGCGCGCCAATATGACCTGGACCCCGCTTTGCTGCGTGCCATGATCCACGCCGAATCAGGCTTCAACCAGCGTGCGCGTTCGCAAAAAGGCGCCATGGGCTTGATGCAGTTGATGCCGGGCACGGCACGCATGCTTGGCGTTGCGGACGCATCACTGCCCAGCGAAAACATCCGCGGTGGCGCGCAATATCTGGCGGGCCTTCTGGCCCGTTTCAAGAACAATGTGTCGCTGGCCAGCGCCGCTTACAACGCTGGCCCCGAGGCAGTGCAAAGATACGCTGGTGTGCCACCCTTTGCAGAGACGCAGGTTTACGTGCAACGGGTCAAAATATTGCAGCAACGCTACAAGGATGTGCCGCGCGGTTAACAATAGTTTTCGCGCGTTTTCGCTCTACACGCCCATGATTCTTCTGTACTCAACGCAATTTCAACCCATCCGGTCGCGCGTCAAGAGCATTCGATGGTCGACACCTGTGTATCTACGGTCACCATCAGTGACAACGTTGCACGCACTGCCTGGGTGACGGGCTGTTGGGTGGCGACGAGGATGAGGCGCTCTTGGGTCAAAGCCTTTTATTGACCCTGCGACCCCGTTAGACTGCACAAAGATGCCACTATTCCTTCGTGGAACTTTCGAGATGCGTGCCGCTCCAACCCCGAGCACAAGCATTTGGATGGTGCGATCCAGCCCACTTTTACCACCCGTCGTGAGAATCGGAAATCGGATGAAATTGAAACTACTGGGAATTCTTCTGGCCTTTGTAACGGCAGCGCACGGCGCGCCCATCGTTCCAGATGCACAGGAAGCCAAGGCGGCGCATATGGCAGCCGAGCTGTTGTCCCGTTACCACTACAAGCCCCAGCCGATTGATGAGGCCTTGTCGGGCAAGATTTTTGATCAGTACCTCAAGGCGCTGGACTCCGACAAGCTGTTCTTCGTGCAGGCGGATATTGACCAAATTTCCGAAGCCCGCACCAAACTCGGTTCGGACTTGATCAATGATGACCTCGCCCGGCCGTTCGCGATCTTCAATCTCTACGTCAAGCGTGCGGTTGAGCGATTTAGCTATGCGCGCAGCCTGCTCAAAACCGGCTTCAAGTTCGACAGCAACGAAACCTTCCAGTTCATACGCACCAAGCAGGATTGGCCCAAATCCGAAGCCGAAGTGCAAGACCTGTGGCGCAAGCGGGTTAAAAATGACTGGCTGCGCCTGAAGCTCGCGGGTAAAAGCGACAAAAACATTGTGGAGATACTGAGCAAGCGCTACGACAACAGCATCAAGCGTATCGGTAAATTCAACAACGAAGACGCGTTCAACACCTACATGAACGCCTACACCATGGCTATCGAGCCGCATACCAACTACATGGCGCCCCGGAATGCAGCCAACTTTGATATATCCATGCGTCTTTCGCTGGTGGGCATTGGCGCCGTTTTGGTCGAAGTGGACGAATACACCACTATCCGCGAGCTGGTGGCTGGCGGACCTGCCGCTTTGTCAGGGCAACTCAACGTAGGTGACCGCATCGTTGGTGTGGCACAGGGTGAGAAGGGCCCAATGACCGACGTCATGGGCGCACGACTAGACGATTCAGTCGCGTTGATACGCGGCGCACTGGACACCGTAGTGCGGCTCGAAGTGCTACCTGCCGATGCAGGGCCGGACGGCAAACACAAGCTGGTGTCACTGATTCGAAAGCCCATCAGCCTGAAAGACCAGTCTGCCAAGTCGTCCGTGCAAACGATCACCGACGGAAATATCACCCGCAATATTGGAGTGATCACGTTGCCATCGTTCTATGAAGATTTCGCCGCTCATCAAAAAGGCGATACGAATTACAAGAGCACTTCACGCGATGTGGCGGCACTGATCAAGGAATTGAAGGCAAAGAAAGTTGACGGTATTTTGATGGATCTTCGCAACAACGGTGGCGGTTCGTTAGCGGAAGCAGTGGAGCTCACAGGCCTTTTCACTGGCAAAGGCCCGGTCGTGCAAATACGCAATGCCAAAGGCGAGATACACGTGGATTCATCAACCCAGCCAGAAGAGGAATGG
>JBDTAG010000207.1:0-4345 GCA_039924745.1 Rhodoferax sp. | reverse complement strand
TGATAGATACCTTGCTGGCCCACGACACGGGCGCCTTCTGGTCTGCGGTTTCGCACCTTATCCTTCCCACCATCGTGCTGGGCACCAATCCACTGGCGGTGATTGCACGCATGACCCGCTCGGCCATGCTGGAGGTGCTGGGTGAAGACTACATCCGTACGGCGCGCGCCAAGGGCTTGTCGGTCTTTCGCATCGTCACCGTGCATGCGTTGCGCAATGCATTGATTCCGGTGATCACGGTCATTGGCCTGCAGGTCGGCGTGTTGTTCACCGGTGCGATCCTGACCGAAACCATCTTTTCGTGGCCAGGTGTCGGCAAGTGGCTGATTGAGGCTATTAGCCGCCGCGACTACCCTGTGCTGCAGGGAGGCATGTTGCTGCTGGGTGCTGTGGTCATGGCTGTCAACCTGTTGGTGGATGTGACCTACGGCATCATCAACCCGCGCATCCGCCACCAAAAATGACGATGACCACAAACACTATGGCAACGCCTTCATTAACACCAACTTCTGGGTCGCCCGCTCTGTCCGCGCCATTGCACCCTTTCAAAGACTTTTGGCGCTATTTCAGTGCCAACCGTGGCGCTGTTGGTGGATTGGTGATCGTACTCACCGTGCTGTTGTTGGCAGCGTTTGCGAACTTAGTGGCTCCGTACAACCCCGACATCACCGACAACACCGTCTTCTTGGTGCCTCCGGCATGGCAAGCAGGAGGGTCATCTGCCCATTGGCTGGGCACTGACGCGATAGGCCGCGACATCCTGTCGCGACTGATCTACGGCTCGCGCTTGTCGTTGACGATTGGCATTGCGGTCGTCACCCTGTCGGTGTTAATCGGCACAACACTGGGCCTGCTGGCGGGGTATTTCCGCGGCATGTTCGAGATCGCAGTCATGCGCATCATGGACATCATTTTGACGCTGCCCAGCCTGCTGTTGGCCATTGTGATCGTCGCCATCCTCGGGCCCGGTTTGATGAATGCCATGTTGGCTGTAGCCATCGTGGTGCTGCCGCACTATGTGCGTATCACCCGTGCCGCCGTCATAGCAGAAACATCACGCGACTACGTGACGGCCGCGCGCATGGGCGGTGCCGGCCATTGGCGCATCATGTTCAAAGAAGTGCTGCCCAACTGTACGGCGCCATTGATCGTGCAGGCTTCCTTGGGCATTTCGGCCGCTATTCTGGATGCCGCCGCTTTGGGCTTTTTGGGCTTGGGCGCGCAGCCGCCCTCGCCTGAATGGGGCACCATGTTGGCCGATGCGCGTGAATTTGTGCTGCGCGCCTGGTGGGTGGTGACCTTCCCCGGGCTGGCCATTCTCATCACCGTATTGGCTTTTAACCTGCTTGGCGATGGCCTGCGCGACGCGCTGGACCCCAAGCTCAAGCGCTAAATCGAACGCTAAACCACATACGTCAGCACCACACCATGGCCTTGCTTGAAATAGAAAACCTGTCAGTCGAGTTCCCCTCGCACAACGGCACCATGCACGCCGTCGATGGCGTCAGCCTGAAGCTGGACACCGGCGACGTGCTGGGCATCGTTGGCGAATCCGGCTCCGGCAAAAGCGTCACCATGATGGCCCTGATGGGCCTGGTGGCCTACCCCGGCCGCGTCAAGGCGGACAAACTGCGCTTTGATGGGCATGACCTGTTGGCACTCTCCGACCGCGAACGCCGCCGTCTGACCGGCAAAGATTTGTCGATGATTTTTCAGGACCCCACCACCAGCCTGAACCCATGTTTCACCGTCGGCTTTCAATTGGCCGAGACATTGAAGCTGCACATGGGCATGGATAAGAAGGCGGCCCGCAATCGCTCGATCGAATTGCTGGAGCAAGTGGGCATACCCGCACCCGAGAGCCGCTTGGGCGTGTATCCGCACCAGCTCTCCGGCGGCATGAGCCAGCGCGTGATGATTGCCATGGCCATTGCTTGCAACCCCAAGTTGCTGATTGCTGACGAACCTACAACCGCGCTGGACGTCACCATCCAGGCGCAAATTTTGGACTTGCTGCGCAGTCTGCAAAAGGACCGTGGCATGGCCCTGGTGTTGATCACCCACAACATGGGCGTGGTCAGCGAAATGGCCCAACGCATCGCCGTGATGTATGCCGGACAGATCATGGAAGAACGCGGCGCCAACACATTGTTCACAGCACCACAGCACCCCTACACCGAAGCCTTGATGGCCGCATTGCCGGAGCGCAACGACGGCCATTCGCGCCTGGCCACCATCCCCGGCATGGTGCCCGGCCTCTATGACCGCCCCACGGGCTGCCTGTTTGCGCCACGCTGTAGCTATGCCAACAACGGCCTGTGTTTGACCCGCCCACCGTTGCGTAATTGGATGGACGGCGCCGTGCGTTGCCACTACCCCCTGGGTGACCCGGACCGCGATCAGCACGCCCCCAAACATGCGGAGGTGGCAGCATGAGCAAGACGGTCGTCACCGCCAAAGACCTGCGCCGCGTGTACCCCATCAGCCGGGGCATGTTCAGCAAACCTGACCTGTTGCAAGCCGTGGGAGGCGTGTCGTTTAGCGTGGATGCAGGCAAGACGCTGGCCATCGTTGGCGAGTCCGGCTGCGGCAAGTCCACATTGGCTCGCATGGTCACGTTGATCGAACAGCCAACCGGCGGTAGTTTGCAGCTCGGCGGCATGGATGTCGTCAACGCATCGGTACAAGACAAAAAAGCCCTGCGCCAAAAGGTGCAGCTGGTGTTCCAGAACCCTTATGGCTCGCTGAACCCCCGCAAGCGCATCGGCCAAATTCTGGAAGCGCCGCTAGAAATCAATACCGAGCTGACCGCGCCACAGCGTGCAGACAAAGCCCGCGCCATGCTGGCCATGGTCGGCCTGCGGCCTGAGCATTACGACCGCTATCCACACATGTTTTCCGGTGGTCAGCGCCAGCGGATCGCCATTGCGCGCGCCTTGATGCTCAACCCGTCGTTGGTAGTTGCCGACGAGCCGGTATCGGCGCTAGACGTTTCCATTCAGGCACAGGTGCTGAACCTGCTGGCAGACCTGCAGCGTGATCTGGGCTTGGCCTATTTGTTCATCTCGCACGATTTGGGTGTGGTGCGCCACATCGCCCACGACGTGCTGGTCATGTACTTGGGCCACACGGTGGAGCATGGCGAGAAAAACGCGATTTTCAGCCGCCCTCTGCACCCTTATACGCAAGCATTGTTGGCCTCTACGCCCGGGATAGCCGGTAGCGGACCAGCTGCACAGCGCACGGTACTGAAAGGCGAGTTGCCATCCCCCCTGAACCCACCCGTTGGCTGCGTGTTTTCAACCCGCTGCCCTTACGCCACCGACCAATGCCGTAGCGAGCGCCCGCCATTGCAAGAGTTGCTGGGGCGCCAGGTAGCCTGTTTTGAAGCGCCGCGACTGGCGGCTTCCACCAATCCCTAGCAGTAAGAACCCCTATACAGGGCAGCTCTTTACTCGCGTAATATGGGTGTTCGGCGACCCGGCCACAAGCTTGGTTCAATTGTTCTTCAGGGGTAGCTTGCCACCCCTTTTTCCTGGAGTTTTCTTGATGACCACTTCCCTTTCACGCAGCCGAATGCGTGCCAGCAAAATTGCCATGTTGTGTGCCGTGGCAGTACCCGCCCTGATGGCTCTGACACCGGTTGCCGCCAAAACCTTGGTGTATTGCTCTGAAGGCAGCCCCGAAAATTTTTCGCCCAGTATTAACACTACCGGCACGTCTTTTGACGCAACCGAACAAATTTACGACAACCTCGTCAAGTTCGAACGTGGCGGCACACAAGTTACTCCAGATTTGGCCGAAAAATGGACTGTGTCCAAAGACGGATTGGTCTACACATTCTTTTTGCGCAAAGGCGTGAAGTGGCAGTCCAACAAGAACTTCAAACCATCGCGCGATTTCAACGCCGATGATTTCTTGTTCACCATGAACCGCCAGTGGAACGAAGCCGACCCCTACTTCAAGGTCACCAGCTCCAACCACTCTTACTTCAACGACATGGGCATGCCCAAGCTGCTGAAATCGATCGACAAAGTAGATGAGTACACCGTCAAGGTCACGCTCAACAAGCCAGAAGCGCCGTTCCTGTCCAACCTGGCCATGCAGTTCGCCGGCATCCAGTCACAGGAATACGCCATTGCGATGATGAAGGCTGGCACCCCCGAGAAGATCGACCAGGAACCACTGGGCACCGGTCCCTTCATGATGGTGCAGTACCAAAAAGATGCCTTGATTCGTTACAAAGCTTTCCCACAATACTGGCAGGGCAAAGCCAAGATCGACGACCTGATCTTTTCCATCACACCTGATGCTTCGGTGCGCTGGGCCAAGCTCCAAAAGGGCG
>JBDTAG010000206.1:0-8280 GCA_039924745.1 Rhodoferax sp. | reverse complement strand
GCTTGAGCAAGCCTGCGCCGACTTGCAACGCGCCGGTCAGTAACGTAGCAGCAAACAGGTATTGCAGGCCATGGTCTTTGACCAACGTCACCATCACCAAGGCCATGGCACCAGTGGCGGCCGAGATCATGGCGGGGCGCCCACCGGCAATGGCAATCACCACAGCCATGCTGAAGGATGCGTAGAGCCCCACCTTGGGGTCTACGCCCGCAATGATGGAAAAAGCAATGGCCTCAGGGATAAGGGCCAAAGCCACTACCAGGCCCGAAAGCAAATCACCACGAATGTTGGACAGCCAGTCTTGGCGAAATTTCGATAAATTCATAGGGAGATTGGCAAGAGAGGAACGGCTTTAAAGGAACGGCATTTTATGCCGCCGTGTCTTGGCTCGACCTCCTGACATCCAGCAGGAAGCGCCTAGTTGAAAGATTGCTAAAATATACATTTGTACAAACATATATTCCACCCGACCCGTCTTCAAGAAAGTGGCCTGATCTGATGCTTGAGTTATTAAATTTCCCCGTCGCTGGCAACGCCCTTATCCACTGGATAACAGCACTGTTGTGGGTTGTCTTGGCAGTCGGTTCGATGAAACTACTCTTGCCAAGAATTGTGTCCAAGCTGGAGGCTTGGGCCACCAAAACAGCAACCACGTGGGACGACGCTGCAATACAAGCATTGGCGGGCACGCGCTGGGTTTTGATAGCACTGATTGCGTTGTCACCGGCCAGCAACGAGCTTGTCCTCACGCCATCCGTGGAGCGCTGGGTTCACGGCACTGCACTTGCCGCGCTGCTGATACAAATTGGTTTGTGGGTGGGGTCGTTTATGGACTCGTGGATACGCAGCGCCCGCAAGCAGGGCATGGCGGTCGACCCATCGGCCACCAGCGCGTTGTCGATGCTGAGCTTCATCGCCCGCGGTGTGTTGTGGTCAGCGTTGCTGCTGCTGATGTTGAGCAACTTGGGCTTTGACGTCAACACTTTGGTGGCTGGGTTCGGTATTGGTGGAATAGCCATTGGCTTGGCGGTGCAGAACATCTTGGGCGACCTGTTTGCCAGTCTCTCGATTGTGTTGGACAAGCCATTCCAGGTGGGTGATTTTGTCGTCGTGGGTGACTTCAGTGGCTCGGTCGAAAACATTGGGCTCAAGGCCACCCGCGTTCGCAGTCTGAGCGGTGAGATGCTGGTGTTCTCCAATACCGACCTCACCAAATCACGCCTGCGCAACTTCAAGCTCATGCAAGAGCGGCGCATAGCTTTCAAATTTGGTGTGACCTACAACACCACACCAGAACAACTAGAAGCCATTCCAAAGATGATTAAAGAGATCGTGACGGGCCTGCCCAATGTGCGATTGGACCGTGCGCACTTTTCCGAGCTTGGTGACTCCAGTCTCAATTTTGACGTGGTGTACTGGATGCTCACACCCGACTACAACACTTACATGGACACGCAGCAAGCGATCAACTTGGCATTGCTACGCGGTTTGAAGGACAAGGGTGTCGAATTCGCGTTCCCGACCCGGACACTTATTTTAGAAACTCCACGCCCAACGACTGTAAACATGCCTCCTGTGTCTTGACGGTGCCAGTTTCGACGCCAGCTAGACTCAGGCGCATGCTACTCACCTTACCCAGCGTGCCCCCAAACGCTGTTTCTCGCCTGCGCTCAGAGCGCTTGGCGCGCAGTTCGAAACCTTTTCTCGCTCGCGGTGGCTCCAAGGCTGATCGCTGCCCGGGTTGCCGCCTGGTGGTGAGCCACTGCCTGTGCGCCGCACGGCCTCAGGTGCCGACACGTGCCGGCGTATGCCTGCTCATGGCCGACATCGAGCCGCTCAAGCCGAGCAATACTGGTTGGCTCATTGCCGACATGGTTGCGGACACGTTTGCATTTGGTTGGGCGCGCACCGAGGTTGACCCTGCGTTGATAGCGCTGCTAGCCGATCCGCAGTGGCAGCCCTATGTCGTGTTCCCTGGAGAATTTGTCGCGGCAGAACGTGTGGTCACACAGCTGCGGTCCGGTGCGGTAAAAGACGCGCCATTGCAAAAGCGCCCATTGTTCATACTGCTGGATGCAACTTGGCCTGAAGCACGCAAGATGTTTCGCAAAAGTCCTTACTTGGACACATTCCCGGTGCTGAGTTTGCAGTCTGAACAAATCTCGCGTTACAAGTTGCGACGCTCGCGACGCGATGACCACTTTTGCACCAGTGAGGTAGCGGCGCTGTGCTTGGACTTGGCCGGCGAAACGCTGGCAGCACAAACGCTAGTGGCCTATCTGGATGTATTCACCCACCACTACTTGCAGGCTAAGAACCAACTGCACGCGCAATGGGACAGTGACATCCACCTTCGTTTACACCAGCTGCAGGCTGCACAGGCGGCGTGCAGTCCTTGAATGGGCTAGTGCCAACCGCGATGCCAGCCGTAGCTGGGGTGGTGCCAACCCCAACCGTAGCGTGGGTGGTATTGCCAAGCGTAGCCTACCCCGGGCATGGCATAGGTGGGGGCAACATAAACCACGCCTGCTGGCGCTGCGTAAGCGGGCTGTACACGGGCTGGCACCACCACACAACCGCTTAAAGCTACTGTTGCGCACGCTGCGGCGGCAATGGTCACAATCGAAAATTTCATGGGTTTTGCTCCTGCTGTTTAGAGGTTTCTGTTTCAATCCCTCATACAACGTCTGGACAACTTTTTCGGCAGACCCTGCTACTGTAAAGTTGTCTACACAATCGTGACGGCCGCGTTACAAGTAAGCACGATAGGTCAGCCACCACGGGTCGGGATGTCGACCGCATCAAGCTGCGTCTTGTCATAGACCACAGCACTGGAGTCCGCTAAGTACACGGCTTACACTGGAATCAACGTCAACCTATAGGCAGCCATGTCCATTCAACTCCAACGCAAGCCTGCCACACAGCTGGCCCAAACCGTTCAGATCCGCAACCACCATCTCAACTCCGATGTATCGGTAGCCGAAGGTGGTGACGATGCGGGCCCCAGTCCGCACGACTTCTACGACGCGGCACTGGGTGCTTGCAAGGCTTTGACCGTGATGTGGTTCGCCAAGAAA
Source organism: Rhodoferax sp. (assembly GCA_039924745.1). GTDB lineage: Bacteria > Pseudomonadota > Gammaproteobacteria > Burkholderiales > Burkholderiaceae_C > Allorhodoferax. The sequence goes on along the minus strand of JBDTAG010000206.1, from coordinate 5,203 downwards.
AAAGGCATTGCGGTGGACGATGTGCGCACCGAGGTGGTCAGCGACAACAGCCAGGAACGCAGTGGCGTCTACAAGCTCCATACCAAGTTGGTCATCAGCGGTGCCTTCAGCGACGCAGAGTTCACGCAACTGGTTGCCGTGGCCGAGAAGTGCCCCGTGCACAAGCTGATGACCAGTGTGACCACAGAGATCACCACCACCGTGGAGCGTTCAGCATGACTGCATCCGAATTACTGAACGCCCATGACAAAGACCTGGGCGGTGGCTTTGTGGTGCGCCGTCTGTTGCCCGCCGCGCAGCGCCAGGCGGTGGGGCCATTCATCTTCTTCGACCATTTCGGGCCGGTCACCATCAGCCCCACAGACAACCACGATGTGCGCCCCCACCCACACATCGGGCTGGCAACACTGACGTATTTGTTTGAAGGTGTGATCTTGCACCGCGACAACATCGGCTACACCCAACGCATAGAGCCCGGCGCCATCAACTGGATGACGGCGGGCAGCGGCATCGTGCACTCTGAGCGCAAGCCCGAGGCCGAGCACAACATCACCTACGTAAACCACGGCCTGCAACTGTGGCTGGCGTTGCCGGAAGTTGCGCAAGAGGTCAAGGCCAGCTTTGCCCACACACCCGCACACGCGATACCCGAGGTGCGCGATGGTGATGCGAATGTGCGCGTGCTGGTGGGCCAGGCGCTAGGGCAGCAATCGCCCGTGGCCACGCTGTCGCCCACGCTGTATCTGGATGTGCAATTACCCGCCGGTGGCAGTTGGGCCTTGCCCATGTTGGCCGAGGAGCAAGCGCTGTACGTGGTGCAGGGCGACCTAAGCATCAATGCGCAAGCACTGGCACCCCACACAATGGCCGTGCTGGACGCGGCAGCCACGCTAACCGCAGGCCCGCAAGGCGCACGCTTTGTCGTGATCGGCGGCAAGCCTTTGGGGCGGCGGTTTATCTGGTGGAATTTTGTGTCCACCGGCAAAGATCGTATCGAACAAGCGGGGCGCGACTGGACCGCCGGCGATGCCACCGTGGGCATGGGCCAGGTACCTGGCGAGACCGAACGCATTCCGCTTCCACAGCGTTGATCAACCCGCTTAGCCATCGAAAGGACATGCGTGCAATCTGCGGATAAAAATTTGTTTGACGAGGCCTACTACCAGCGCTACTACTTCAATAAGAAGACCAGCGTGGTGGACCCCGAGCATGTGCAACGCTTGGGTGCATTTGTGTGCAGCTATCTGCAGTTCATCCGCGTGCCGGTGCAGCGCGTGCTCGATGTGGGCTGCGGGATCGGGCTGTGGCGCGACATCATCAAACGTCACTACCCGCACGCAGAATTTCACGGCGTGGAGTTCAGCGAATATTTGTGCGGGCGTTTTGGCTGGGAGCGCGGATCGGTGGTCGACTACAAAGCTACCGAGCCGTTCGACTTGGTAATCTGCCAGGGTGTGCTGCCCTACCTCAGCGCGGCAGACGTGAAGTTGGCTACGCACAACCTGGGTCGGCTCTGTACCGGCGCGCTGTATGTGGAAGCCGTCGCGCGTGAAGACTGGGAGCAAGACATCGTGGACGACACACTGACTGACCCCCGGTTGTTCAAGCACCGGGCACAGCTCTACCGCCAGGGTCTGGCTGACGGCTTTGTTGAACTGGGCGGCGGTGTGTGGCTGAGCCGCAAGGCCGACCTGCCAGTGTTTGCGCTGGAACGGGCCAGCGAACGCTGAAGCCTGCGCTATGCCCATCACCCTGGACACTCTGCGCCGCTATGCTGTGGCGCGCACCCTGTTTGCACCCACGACCTTACCCAAGGCCATCGCCAAACTGGGCTTTGTGCAGGCCGACCCGATACGCGCGCCCGCGCGGGCACAAGACCTGACGCTGCGCCACCGCGTCAAGGGCTACCAGGCAGGTGATCTGGAACGGCGCTACGCCAAACTGGATATTGAAGAAGACTTCTTCGTCAATTACGGGTTTCTGCCGCGCGCCACGCAGGCGCTGATGCACCCGCGCACGCCCCGCACTGTGCTCACCCCCGCGCGACGCAAGCAGATGGATGCGGTGCTGGCCTTTGTAGAGGCGCATGGTGTGGTGCACCCGCGCGCAGTGGACGCGCACTTTGCGCACGGCAAATCGCAGAACTGGTTTGGCGGCTCCGGCAATGCCAGCACGCAGTTGCTGGACGACATGCACTACCGCGGCCTGCTGCGCATCGCCTCACGCGCCAGCGGCGTGCGAACCTACGCCGTGCGATCCCACCCACAGGACGCGCCGGACCCAGACCAAGCCATGGACGCGTTGATTGATGTAATCGTGAACAAATACGCGCCGCTGCCCGAACGGTCTTTGAGCGAGCTGATCAGCCACTTGCGCGGTGGCGCGCCGCAGTGGGCGCACTTGCGGCGTGATGCGTTGGCGCGTGCCAAGAAGCGCTTGGCCAGCAGCACGGTAGATGGCCAAACCTATTACTGGCCCGCCAGTGAAAACCCTGCATCCCGCCGCCATACACCCGACGAAGCCGTGCGCCTGCTGGCCCCGTTTGATCCGCTGGTCTGGGACCGCCGCCGGTTCGAACACCTGTGGGGATGGGCCTACCGCTTTGAAGCCTACACCCCTGCCCCCAAACGTGTGCGTGGCTACTACGCGCTGCCATTGCTGTGGCAGGACACCGTCATCGGCTGGGGCAATCTTTCGGTAGTCGACGGCACGCTGCACGCGGACCTGGGCTACGTAGGCGGCAAAGCGCCTCGCAATGCCGCGTTTCGGCAGGCACTTGGCGCGGAGCTCGATCAGTTGCGGATGTTCTTGCACCTACCGGCGACAATCTAGGTATTTACACGCAATCAGCCCACCATGCCCCAAGATCTACCCCCACGTCCCGAGCCCGTCCTAACCCCTGAGATGTGCGAAGCCTGTGCGAGCGTGCAGCAGCACTGGCGCCGCGCCAAGGGTCACCCCGAACTGATGCAGGGCACGCACCGCGCAGTGGTGCACAAGCATGGCACCGTGACCATCACCAAATACCGCTGCGAGCGCTGCGGCACGATTTGGGAATACGAAAACAACAAGGTCAACCGGCACGCCGGCTGGTCTGTGCTGAAACGCTAGATTGATACGTATTTGATAGCTGTATCGTCAGATTGCACGAGGGCTAGAGGCCTATTTCTTACTCATCACTCTGTCACCGAACCGTATAAATGACTTGAGTTTGGCCTCGACGGTTTTTTGGGCAGAACGTTTGAGTTGCAGCCTCCAAGCCGCTCCCCCACCCAGCACCAGCAAGCCAGTCACCAGCCAGCCGGTGGTCACAAACATGCCTACAAAGGCGCAGATGCCAGCACCAATACCCAAGCGCTGTGGCTCCAGCCAGATGGCATTGACTTTGCGCACATCCAACAGGCTGTTCAAAGCGGCTTCCAGGTCCAGACCTGCGCGTGAGAGGCTCTCCACCGCGTTGCGAAAACTGGTCGCCTCGGGGCTGACGGTGGGGGTTCGGATCACCCGCAAGCAGGCATCCCGGGCCGGGTCCAGCGCGGCCAGCAGCACAGCAGCTTGCGCTTCGTTGTCGGCGCCCAAGCGTGCGAGCTCCAGCACGGCGCGCACTTCAACCATGGCGGTTGACGAAACGGTTTCAGCGCTGCCAGTCCCTGCCTGACCCGCATCGGTTGCGCTGGCCATGTGTTTGGTTTCTCGCTCCATGTCTTGCAATGCCAGCGGCAACAATTGCTGGATCACCATGACGCCCACGCCATCGAGCGTGTGCAGCTCACCCATCGCATCCAGCCATGGGCACGGCGCATCGTGTTGCGCCAGAACCTGTACCACCTCAGCCCGCGCCACGTTCGCATAGGCAGGCAGGTTGATGGCTAGCAAAACCGGGCCATGCTGTCGGTCGGTCGGCGGCACGGCCATGCGCATGGGCTGCACGTACAGCGCGTAATCCACATCCACCACCACACCACTCCTGCCGTGCCAGGCTTTAGGGGCACGTGACCAGCGGTCTTCCGCTTCACGGGCTTTGTTCCACACGTCTTCAAAGCGTTGCAGCCCCAGCAACCAGCTTTCCCTGAAGGAAATCACTTCGGTGCGCCCCGCGCCAGCCAGCAGCTCCAGCACCTTTTGGCTGTGGATGGACTGCAACCAAGCGCGGGCTTGGGCATCACCCATGGATGACTTGCGCGCCGCAACCAACAGTGATTGGCGGCTGATCGCCTGGCCCTGCCACACGGCAGGTATGTCGGGCGCCGCGGCCAAAATAAAACTGAGTAAGCGCCAGTCTGCCGACACGCCGCGCATGTCGGCAATGTCTTGTAGCGTGCGCAGCAGGTTTTGGTCGTGCAGCTCGCTGTCCACCCAAGCGGCTACCGATCCACGAACCACGTCTTTGCAACCAATCTCCCAATTCTTGGCCAGTGTGGCCGCCAACTCTACCGCCGTGGTACATAGCGCGTCTGCCACGTTGTAGGGGTGCAGCGCAATGCTGTTACCGCTGTCTTCGGGTGCGGTCAGCGTGGGATCATTCGCCAACCAGCGTTGCACCTCAGCCACGCCCCAGCGTCTTTTGGGGTCGCGCAGCAACAGCCCACGGCACAGCTTGCGCAAATCATCGTGGAACACCACGCGCGTATCCACTGGCTTGGTAGCCAGTTGGTAGTTGGCGACCTGTTCGTTCAGCCCCTCAAACGGGTGGCGACCCAAAGTGGCCTCCAGCACCATCATGCCCAGTGACCACCAGTCGGCCTTGTCGTCCAGCACTCCCGTTAGCGCCTCGGGTGGTGCGTAGCGGGTGGTGCGCGCACCATTGGTAAAGTGCTGCGTGGCCATGCGCAACGAGGCAATGCCAAAGTCGGTCAATACCAGTGCCAGCGGTTGAAGTGAACGCACCAGCACGTTCTCTGGCTTGAGGTCGCGGTGCAAGATGTGCAAGGCTTGCACCTGCGACAGCCCGCTTGCCAATTCCGCCACCATGTCCCGAATGCGGTCTACCGACATGGGGCCCTGTTGCAACAGATAGCGCAGGCTACCCAGCGCGTAATACTCCATCACTTCAAAGCGCACGCCATCGGCCACGCCATGCTCAAAGATATGCACGATTTGCGCACTGTTGGCTTGTGCCACCTTGTTCAGCAACTCAGCATCGCCCTCGATACCGTGCCGGTAAAGTTTGACGATGCGTTGCGGGCCTGCAGCAGATGGAGCC
>JBDTAG010000205.1:0-2921 GCA_039924745.1 Rhodoferax sp. | reverse complement strand
CCTCAACAATGTCTGGCCCGCCTTGAAAAAATTATTGTCATGAGTTTGCAAATTCTTCCCGCAGCCGAGGTCTTGGCGCAATTGGACGGTTTCGATACGGTCATAGACGCCCGCAGCGAGTCTGAGTTCGCGTTGGACCATTTGCCCGGCGCCGTGAACTGGCCCACACTCAACGATGAAGAACGCAAGTCCATCGGCACCCTCTATGTTCAGGTCAATGCGTTTGAAGCCAAGAAACGTGGCGCAGCCATTGCAGCGCGGAACATCGCCACCCATATTGAAGCCCATGTGATTGCCAAGCCGAGGGAGTGGAGGCCTCTGGCGTATTGTTGGCGGGGCGGGAAACGCAGCGGCGCCTTGTCGCTGATCTTGGACCAAATCGGTTTTCGTGTAACGCTGGTCGAAGGCGGCTACAAGGCCTTCCGAGCGGCCATGCTGTTAGACATTGCGAACCGTGTGAAGGAATTGAATTTCCAGGTAATCTGCGGTACTACTGGGTCAGGCAAGACCCGCCTGCTACAAGCGCTGGCCCAAGCGGGTGCGCAGGTTTTGGACCTGGAGGCATTGGCCCAGCACCGCAGCTCCGTGTTGGGGGCTATTCCCGGGCAATCGCAGCCTTCTCAAAAGCGTTTTGATACCCTAATCTGGGATTCTCTGCGCCGATTTAACACCCAGCGTCCCGTGTTTGTTGAAAGCGAAAGCAAGAAGGTTGGCAATGTGGCTTTGCCAATGGATTTGGTGGAACGCATGCGTGCGAGTCCCTGCTGGGACCTGAGCCTATCGATGGATGAGCGAGTAGAACTGCTGCTCGAAGACTACGATTTCTTTGTCAAAGACAGCGCACATTTTTGCAACCGCCTGGATGTGCTGGCTGAATTCCGGGGCAAGGCTGTGGTGCAGGGCTGGAAAGAGCAAGTGGCCACCGGAAACTGGAAACCCGTGGTGACAGATTTATTGGTGTTGCACTACGATCCGGTGTACCTGCAGTCGATGCAGCGGAATTTTTTGCAATACTCCAAGGCCAAACCCATCACACCGGGCGACCGTTCTGTCGCATCCATGGACCGTCTGGCTCGGAATATGGTGCAAGAAACCGGGGCCAACTTGGCCCCAGAAACGACTCCCTAATTGGGTTGTTCGCTGGGAGATAGGCCTTCGCCGTCAGCAGGCGCATCGTCAGAGGGTGCTCCTTCATCTCCGGGTCCATGCGCCCTACGATCGTTCTTTTCCTTCAATTTTTCTTCTTTCTTCTTTTTCTTGGCCAGTTCTTTCTGGCGCTTTTCGTATCCGTAATTGGGTGTTGCCAAAGTGTACTTTCTGTAGTTGCAAGGACTTTACCACCTTGCGATGGAACTCAGTCTGTAGCGCCATGTATTTCTGCCGCCATTGACCGGTAATTGCCGCTGAATGCGCATAGGTGTTGCGGCCCAGAATCATCGGGATAGATACAACGTCTGTAGTGGATACCCACGCGGCAAAGGCACCACTGAGCAAGCCTTAGAGCAGCGCGATTCCCGAGTTCCTCGGATTGAACATCGATCGGCTCTTCAGAAAAACGTGCAGCGGCACTGCCCTGCGACGTCAACGCAGCGCTTGCAATGCCTGTGCGATATCGGCCTGCAAATCTTCTACACGCTCCAAACCAACAGCAAACCGCACCAAGGTGCCGCGCAACAAATGCGCGGGCCAACCATTGCGCATGCCTTCAAGTTCATAGGGCACCACCAAGCTGACAGGCCCAGCCCAGCTGTACCCCAAGCGGAATAGCTTCAACGCATTGCAGAACGCGTCGGTCTGGGTTTGTGTAAAACGCACATCCAGGATGACACTAAACAGACATGCCGCTCGGCCCATCGCATCACCACATAGCGCCAGCCAGTGCGCATGGCCCGGAGACTCCTCTAGCGCTGGGTGTAGCACTTGCACAAATTCTGGCTGGGCTTGGGCCCATACGGCCAGTTCGCGCGTGGCCATGTCCTGGGCGCGGTAACGTAGTTCGATCGAGGGGAGCGATCGCAGCACCAGCTCCACATCGTTCATTCCCACGCCAATACCAAAGCGCATGTGGGTGAGTTTTAGCTTGAGGTGCAGGCCAGGGTTGCGCGTGATGACACTGCCCATTAATACGTCACCACCGCCACTGGGGTATTTGGTCAGTGCGTGGGCGGATACGTCCACGCCCACTGCCAATGATTCGCCAGGCACCAAGTCAAAAGGCTTAAATGCCAACCCGGCCCCCCACGTGTTATCCAACGCAGACAACACCTTGCGGCGTTGGCAGATGCGCACCATTTCAACAATATTTGGAAACTCCAAGGTGACCGAACCAGCGGCCTCCAGCCAAACCAACTTGGTGCGACTGGAGATTTGCGCCTCCAAGTCTTGCGGATCCAAGGGGTCGTAATATTGGTGCGTGATGCCCCAGCCCATCAGCTCACCTTCCACCAAAGTTTTATTGGGGCCGTAGGCATTGGCTGGCAACAGTACTTCGTCACCACTTTTGAGCAAAGACGTAGCCACCAGCGCCAGCGCCGCCAAACCACTTGGCACCAAAAGACACTGTTCGCCGCCCTCTAAAGTACACAGGCGTTCTTCCAGTACGTAACTGGTGGGAGTGCCATGCAGGCCATAGGTGTATGAAGTTTTGTCTTTCCACTCTTGGCTACGCATGGCCGCCACATCTGGAAAGAACACAGTCGATGCTTTGAAAATGCCCGGCTGCGGTGCTTCAAACCCAGCTGGCGGCCCGTAAGGATGGTGAATCAAACCCGTGATGGTGTCGTGCATCTGAATCCCTTGGTAGTGGTCAAGCCAGCGGCGAACCTACTCAAACGCTCCACTTCTGAATCAGTTGCTCTGGCCGCATGGCGTCATACCCTTCAAAGGGCTGGTGAATCCATGGGTTGGTGGGTAAGAACTCC
>JBDTAG010000204.1:0-2790 GCA_039924745.1 Rhodoferax sp. | reverse complement strand
TGCACGGCAAGCGCATTGGCACCACCCACGGCTACGATTACGGCGCGGCCTTTGATGATGACCACAGCATGGTACGCGATGAGGCTCCTTCCGATTTATCGTCCTTGCGCAAGTTGGCGGCGGGTCGGGTGGACTACGTGTTGGTGTACGACCGCGTTGCCAATGCGATCGCCAAAATGCATCCTGATCTGGGTAGAGCCTATTCGCTGCAAGGGGTGCTGGTAGAGCCTAGTCTTTACCTGTCTTTTTCGCCCAAATACCCTGACATTGACCGCATCATTGCGCACTTCGACCAAGGCCTGGCCAAGATTCGAAAATCGGGCGAATACGCACGCATTGAATCGCAATGGCGTTAGCCACTGGCGGTGACCAACACAGCATGGTGTTTTGTCTTTTTTCATCTCGCACATTAAAGTGTTGGCTTTCTCGCGATTGGGCTAGTGCGATGCTGCTTTGCGTGTCAGGCCTTGTCTATAGTTCGGCCGCCGCCACGCCGCCAATTGCCAACGTCATCATTGGCGGTGCAGAGCAGCGGTGCTCCAGCTATACCGGAGAAGGACAAGGCCGCGGCTGCACTGCCGACTGGGACACGATACTGGCAGAAGACCCGGCCTTTAAAGGGCTTACGCGCGACGACATCAGCTTTGACTTCGACTATGTGGCCCCGGCTTTTACTTACAGCCTGACAAAGGGCCATATCGATGCCCTGCGCGCGATTCCCAACCGGCTGTTCAATGCCAAGCGCAAGTCTTGGTTGGCCTCTCATCTCGCACAAACGCTGCATGACACGGGGTCGCAACCACACCTTGCATGGACTGACTTTGAACGCCTGCTGCTACAGCCCACAACCGACAGTGCCGAGCGGCTCAGCATGGCCGAAGGCGCGATGTTGCGTTCTGCCTTTGTAGATCCCTTGACCGACTACCGCCGCAAATGGCAAGCCCGGTCCACGCCGTTTTCATCCAATGCGTCCACGGTTGCGATCACGGACGCATTCATTGCTGCCGCGCGCGCGCTCAACAAAGGACATACACCGCTGATTGGCGTGGTCACCGCAGCAGGGGGGCCACACGCATTTGTGGATCGCGACATCAATGTGTTCATGTTGCATTCGGCTGGGGCCAACGTCGTCTATTTGCCGTTCAACGGCGGTTTTCGCCAGGCACTGGATGCCGATGATTGCGCCAATCTGCGCTATTACTATGACAGTTACACCAATAGCAAACTTGAACATGGCGTCTACCACGCCGACTTGTTGTTCCCCGATCTGGCCACGCTGCAGCATGCCTTCTGTGTCCACCATGGCCGTGCGCTCAACGCGCTGTTGAAACGACTCAACGGCATCTATTTCTCGGGTGGCAACCAGGCCCGCCATTTGGAGAGTCTGGTAGCCAAAGATGCCGCGGGCAACTTCACGCTACCCAGCGTACAGCAGCGCATCCTGCAGCAACGGCATGCGCAAGGACAGTTGGTAGTCGGCGGCAGTAGTGCGGGCGACCATATCCAGGGCGGAGGCCTTTGGCATGGAAAGCCCGTGCCCATGGTGGGCGGAGGCAGCTCGTACGACGCCTTGCGTTTTGGTTTTATCAGAGGGCTGGGTGCCAATGGCGATACAACAGAGCAAGCTGAGGCCGAACCCTACGCCAACATCCATAACATTCCGGTCATCTACCCCCTGGGCGGGCTTGGTGTTTTCCGTTTTGGCGTGTTGGACTCGCATTTTTCGCGCCGCGCGCGTGAGGGGCGTCTGATCCGGGCCATGTTTGACAGCGACATGGACTATGGCTTTGGCGTGGATGAAAACACGGCCCTGTTGGTCAGCCAACCAGATGCGGCGGGCAGCACCCATTTCTCGGTGCTGGGTGCGGGCGGGGTCTTCATCGCCGATGGACGCGCCGCCCATAACAAGGCAGCACCACAACAACCGTTGTCCATTGACGGTGTGCGGGCACATTACCTGTTGCCGGGCGATACCGCCACCATCTCGGCCACCGGCGATTTGCAGGTCACGCTATCGGCCAGCGTGCCGCTTTTGGCCGCCGCGCCTGCGCCCACCACTACCGTGGTACAAGACCACTTACTTGATTCCGGCGCATACACCTTCTTGAACCTGGTTCGATCGATGGGTCGGTCTGGTGCTTGGGTGGGCTATGGCAGCACCAGGAACAACGCAGACATCCACCACAAACAAGATGCGCCCTACTACAGCGCCACGCTGTCGCGGGATGCTAAAACCGTGTTCCGAAGTGCGTGGTTAGGCGATGCCAAAACGCCTGGTGCGGTGGCGTACACCGGGCTGCGCGTTGAATTTGCGCCATGCGACAGCGAATGCAAACCTCCACCATGATTGCCGCCAAAGTGCAGGGCGCGCCGACCCTCACAACACGCCTAAATTAAGCCCTCGCAAACCCACTAACAGCGCACGTCCGTCGGGGCTGACACGGAATTCGCCGTACTTTGCCGGGGCCCAGCGTGCCGCTTCGCCTTCCTTGAAGTACCAGGCATCGGTCACCAGCATCCAGCCACCATTCTTCGGTGCGAGCTCAATGCGTAACTCGTCACTGGAAAGTGGTGTGCCGCTGTCAGAACGCAAAGCAGTCGCGATACCGCGCGCGTCGCGGCGGGCCACCAGATGGGGTCGCTGCCCTGCTTGCAGATGGGCATCCGCCAACGACAAATCATTGGGCAAGGCGAAGCGCAATGCCATGTAGTCGCCCTGCATCAGCGAACGTGGATCAACCGGCAGCAGGGGCACAAACAATGGCTTACCGTGGGCAATCAGATCTTCTT
>JBDTAG010000203.1:0-5999 GCA_039924745.1 Rhodoferax sp. | reverse complement strand
AGCGCTGCAGCAGTGTCTGTCGTAAAGAAGGGATTCCCAGTGCCTGCGGCAAAAATAACAACCTTGCCTTCCTCCAAATATTGCAAGGCCTTTGGCCGTACATAGGGCTCGACAACCTGTTCTATTGCAATAGCGGACATCACGCGAGCGATGAGCCCTGCTTTATTCATCGTATCGCCCAATGCCAATGCATTCATCACAGTAGCCAACATACCCATGTAATCGGCGGTCGCCCGATCCATGCCTACAGAGCCACCTGCAACACCGCGGAAAATGTTACCCCCCCCAATCACCACCGCAACCTCTACCCCTAAACGCGTCACTTCAGCAATCTCATCAACCATGCGCACGATGGTGTCACGGTTAATACCGAACTGGTCATCACCCATCAAGGCTTCACCCGATAACTTCAGCAGTATGCGTTTGTAAGCAGGCTTTTCTTGACTCATGGATGACTCCGGTTTTCGCAATTAGGCAGGTAGGCTCTTAAGCAACGTCAATTACGAAGCTTGTTGTGCAGCAGCAACTTGGGCCGCCACTTCAGCTGCGAAATCGTCAACCTTCTTCTCAATGCCTTCGCCAACGACGTACATGGTGAACGCCTTTACCGAGGTGTTTGCAGCCTTTAGCATTTGCTCTACGGTTAGCTTATCGTTCTTGACGAAAGTCTGGTTAAACAAGGAGACTTCCTTCAGGTACTTCTGCACCCCACCATCGATACGCTTTGCGACGATTTCGGCGGACTGGACGGGCTTACCGGCAGCAGTTGCCACGGATGCATCCTCTGCAGCCTTGGCAGCGGCGACGGAACGCTCCCGCTCGACCAGCTCAGCGGGAACATCGTTGCTGGTCAACGCGACCGGCTTCATAGCGGCCACATGCATCGCCACATCTTTGGCTGCGCCAGCATCACCTTCAAACTCAACCACAACGCCAATGCGAGTACCGTGCAAGTAAGAGGCCAATTGGGCACCTGTAGCGAAACGCTTGAAACGGCGGAAAGTCATGTTCTCACCGATTTTGCCAATCAAGCCTTTGCGGACATCTTCCAGCGTGGGACCAAAACCATCTTGCTCGTAAGCCAGCGCGCCCAAAGCCGCCAGGTCTGCGGGATTGTGTTTTGCAATCAAAGTCGCTGCAGCATTGGCCAGACTCAAAAAGCTGTCATTCTTCGTTACGAAGTCGGTTTCGCAGTTGACTTCAAGCATGGCTCCAACATTGCCCTCCATACTGTTCACTACAACGCCTTCTGCCGTGATGCGGGCGGCAGCTTTGCCTGCTTTGCTTCCCAGCTTTACACGCAACAACTCTTCAGCTTTGGCCATATCGCCCTCGGCCTCGGTCAATGCTCTCTTGCACTCCATCATTGGGGCATCAGTTTTCCCACGCAGTTCAGCAACCATGCTTGCGGTAATTGCAGCCATATCGTTTCTCCGTAATCAATTTAATAGTGTAATAAAGGCTAAAAAAAAGGGGCAACGAAGCCCCCTTTTTCAGGCGGGACAGCTTCAAGCAGAAGCGTCGCTCACCTCAACGAATTCATCGCTGCTCTCGGCGGAAACCGCTTTGACCACGTCGTCCATTGCGTTAGCACGGCCTTCCAGAATGGCATCAGCAATGCCACGGGCGTACAAAGTAACAGCCTTGGAAGAGTCATCGTTTCCTGGGATCACGTAGTCAATACCCTCTGGGGAGTGATTGGAATCAACCACACCGATCAAAGGAATGCCCAACTTACGTGCTTCAGCGATCGCAATCTTGTGGTAGCCCACGTCGATGACAAAAATCGCATCTGGCAAAGCAGCCATATCCTGGATGCCACCAATGTCTTTTTCCAATTTCGCCAGCTCACGAGCAAACATCAATTGCTCTTTCTTGCTCATGCTGTCCAAGCCAGTTTCTTGCTGGGCTTTCATCTCTTTCAAACGCTTGATCGAGGTCTTGACTGTCTTGAAATTGGTCAGCATACCGCCCAACCAACGCTGATCCACAAAAGGAACGCCAGCGCGTTGCGCTTCTTCAGCCACGGTCTCGCGCGCTTGACGCTTGGTGCCGACCATCAAAATGGTGCCGCGCTTTGCCGACAACTGGCGAACAAACTTGGCCGCATCCTGAAACATCGGGAGCGATTTTTCCAGGTTGATAATATGAATTTTGTTGCGATGACCGAAGATGAACGGGGCCATCTTGGGATTCCAGAAGCGGGTTTGGTGTCCAAAATGAACGCCGGCTTCCAGCATTTCGCGCATAGTTACTGCCATAAATTACTCCAAAGGTTAGGTCTAAGATCCAGCCCCTTTATCACCAAGCCAAGCACACAATCGATTGCTTGAGCGGGTAACACCTTGACGGGGCAGATCTGCGATTTGCTCACCAACGGCAAAGTTGAGCCGCTAGCAAAGCCAGTCGAGTATAACATGTCGACAAGCTTAATTGCCCATTGCAGATGATCTTCAAAACAGAGGTATTTCCGGCAGACAATGTGCAAAGTTTGTCAACACCAAGCCGGTCATCGGTCTGCCAGCTTGGTATCTATCACGTATGGTTCAGCTTTAAAACGCACAGAGAGGAGCAACGATGAAGGTCAGATTTTGGGGTGTTCGCGGATCAATTGCCTCGCCAGGCCCCAAAACGGTGCGTTATGGCGGTAACACCACGTGCATTGAGATTCGCACTGATGACAACGAGCTCATCATTCTCGACGCTGGCACGGGCATCTTTCCCTTATCCCAGACATTGCTCGGAGAGCTACCGGTGACCGCCAACGTACTGATCACACACTCGCATTGGGACCACATTCAAGGATTGCCCTTTTTTATACCCAACTTCATACCCGGGAACACTTTGCGCTTGCACGGTGGATTTGACCCCGTGTCAGGCAAAGGCATCGAACAAGTTATGTCAGTGCAATTGCAGTACAGCTTTTTCCCTGTACGAGAAGCCGAAATGAAAGCTCGCATTGAGTACGTGACACTTTTGCCGGGTGAAAAACACCAGATTGGATCTTCGACGATAACCCCGTGCATTCTCAATCACCCCGTCATTGACTTCGGCTACCGAATTGAGAGCAACGGGAAGTCTGTTTTCTTCACTGGTGACCACGAGCCACCGTATAACATCTATCAACCCGGTGACGAAGGATACGACGAATACCAAGAATTTGTGGACGACAAGAACGCGGCGATCCTTGAAGCCATTAGAGATGTGGACGTATTCATTGCCGATTGCTCTTACACCGATTCAGAATACCCAGCAAAGGTCGGATGGGGTCACGGCACTTTCAGTTCCAGCATTGCGACTGCGAAGCAAGCCAACGCCAAGGTTTTAATCTGCACCCACCACGAGCCCACGCGCAGTGACGATGCATTGGAAGAAGTCTTTCAGGAAGCTCTGAATACCAACGCCACTATCGCATCTGGAATGGATATTCGTTTGGCCCGTGAAGGAGAAATCTACGAGTTCTGAACGAATACTGGACGCCAGTGGTTGCGGCGCATGGAGCGAAAAATCACTTATAGCAACGGCCCAAACGCGCGCACTGGAAGCTCACAGCGATGCATTGCTACCGCCGCACGCACTCATGCAGCGGGCTGGTTTGGCCATTGCAAAATTTGCAATGGCTTTAGCGCCACATGCCAAAACCATCTGGATTGCGTGCGGTCCCGGAAACAACGGTGGCGACGGCTACGAAGCTTCATGGCACCTGAAATCATGGGGGAAAATGCCGACAGTAACCTGTCTCGCAAATACGAACAGACTACCACCCGATGCTGCAATCTCTAAGCAGAAAGCATTGGATGCCGGCGTGGTGTTCTCCGACACAATACCGACGCACTACGATTTGTGTATCGACGCCTTGTTTGGAATTGGCCGAGTTCGCCCTTGGAACGACTCCACTGCTCTATGGATCAATCAGATCAACTCTGAGCAAGCGCCTGTACTTTCTGTTGACATTCCGTCTGGCCTGCATGCAGATACAGGTGAAGCTGAAAAACTCCATGTCAGAGCGCATTACACACTGAGCCTACTCACGCTAAAGCCCGGTCTTTTTACAGCTGACGGCCGAGAGGCTTGCGGTGAGATCTGGTTTGATGCATTAGGAATGACCAACTCTGTGCAAGCATGCGCCCAATTGAACTCTGAGCCGGTAGTTATCACGAGGGCACACAACACACACAAAGGTAGCTACGGCGACGTTTGGGTTGTAGGAGGAGGCGCCGGCATGACTGGTGCCGCCTTGTTAGCCGCTCAAGCCGCACTCTATGGAGGCTCCGGACGGGTGTATGTCAGTTTATTAGATGTAACGGCAATCCAACTCGATATAAGTCAACCTGAACTGATGTTTCGTGCGGTTGACGACGTTGCGGCTAAAACTATGACCGTGGTTGCGGGTTGCGGGGGAAGCAAGGTCATTGCTCAACATCTGACTAACCTTGTGACTGATTCAGCTCGGTTGGTACTCGATGCGGATGGATTGAACGCTCTCGCACTTGACTCCACGTTGCAAACACTGCTATCAACGCGGCCACCACTCACCACTGTCTTGACGCCACATCCCTTGGAAGCAGCACGCCTAATGAACATCAGCACGTCAAAGGTTCAAGCGAATCGATTGGAAGTAGCGCAAACACTGGCTGATCGCTTTGCATGTATTGTGGTGCTAAAAGGTTCTGGCACGGTCATCGCAGCACCTGCCACCCTTCCACGCGTCAATATATCTGGAAATGCCCGCCTTGCAACAGCGGGTACAGGCGATGTTCTAGCTGGCCTAATTGCGGCCCGATTGGCCGCGGGTGGAGATGCATTTGCACGGGTGTGTGAAGCCGTATTTCACCATGGGCAAATCGCGAACACTTGGTCACCCAGCACGCCACTGACAGCCCAAGCACTGGCCCGTGCATTGTGAGAACGTGTCAAAACCTCGGAGTTAGGGTCTAGCGGCGTTTTCTAGGAGCTTTCTTTTGAGCGGTACCACCTTTATCCATCGATTTGGATGTCTTTGAGGATTTACCAGGCAAGCGCTTTCGCAACTCTTCTACAAATGGAGCGGGACGATCCCCTTTAGGCACCCTAGTCTTTGAATCACGGCCAACACCTTTGTCTGCCATAGCACGCGACACCAGCGCATCTCCGTCTTGTATCAGTCGGAAGTCAATTTTTCTGCCATCAAGGTCTACCCGACTAACCTGAATGCGCACCCGGGTACCGATAGCATATCGGGTTCCGGTTCTTTCACCACGCAGTTCCTGGCGGGCTTCATCAAAGCGGAAGTACTCGCCTCCCAATTCTGTGATGTGGACCAGCCCTTCCACATACATAGCGTCCAACGTTACGAAAATGCCGAAGCTCGTTGCAGCAGTAACTACGCCACCATATTCCTCGCCCAGATGCTCCTTCATATATTTGCATTTGAGCCATGCCTCAACATCACGGCTAGCCTCGTCCGCGCGTCTCTCATTTGCACTGCAGTGCAAGCCAGCGGCCAGCCACGCCATACCTTCAACATTTGACTTTTTCGGTACTTGGTTAGATTGTGCGGCCCTTGATGCCGCGCCCTTCTCTAGCCTACGCGCCAACTTTGCGTGTGCCTCTCCCGGAGTAGGCAAAGCAGGTAACTGATAGCGGGTCTTCGCAAGAACGGCCTTAATAACCCTGTGTACAAGCAAATCCGGATAGCGCCGAATCGGACTTGTGAAATGGGTGTAGGCACCATAGGCTAAACCGAAATGTCCACTGTTGGTCGGCGTGTAAATGGCCTGCTGCATGGAACGCAACAACATTGAATGGATCTGCTGCGCGTCCGGACGATCTTTCGTGGCCACTGCAATCGCCTGAAACTCTCCGGGGGAGGGATCATCGCTGATCGTCATCCCTAAGCCTGTTGCCTTCAAATAATTTTGCAGGATCACTTTCTTCTCAGGCGTTGGGCCTTCATGGACACGGAACAAACCTGGGTGTTTGCTTTGGGCAATGAAATCTGCACTGCACACGTTCGCGGC
>JBDTAG010000202.1:0-4483 GCA_039924745.1 Rhodoferax sp. | reverse complement strand
CGTATATAGCTATAAAAATAGTAGCAACTAGCGTATCTGCACCACGCTGGCATCCGTCTGCACCAGCGCCAGTGGGTAACGCGTTCCGCGCAGATAGTCCTCCATGCACTGCACCAGCAGCGGGCTGCGGTGGCGGTCAACGCTGGCGCGAATCTCGTCGGCCGTCATCCATAGGGTGCGCACAATGCCGGTGTCCAGCACGAGGTGTGGGTCGCATGGGCCCAGCGTGCCGCAGAAGGCAAAACGCATATAGGTGGTGTCGGCACCACCCGGCCCAATCTGGCGCGACAGGTAGATGCCCACCAGCGCGCCGGGCGTGAAGGCGTAGGCAGTTTCCTCTAATGTTTCTCGGGCGCAGGCCTGTTCGGGTGTTTCGCCACAGTCCAGGTGACCGGCGGGGTTGTTCAGGCGCAATCCATCGGTGGTTTCTTCCTCCACCAACAGAAAGCGGCCGCCGCGTTCTATCACGGCGGCGACAGTGACATTGGGTTTCCAGCGTGTGTCCATACCCCATTATCCAAGTGAAATCAAAGGGGAAACCCAGGGTAGGCACGCACCCCATCGCCATTTGCCCCAAAACGGGTTTTGCCTTGCAGATTGGGTGGCAAATTCAGTTAAGCTGTCCGGCGCCCACCGGTTTGTCCCGCATTTTTGCCGGGCGCTCGCGTTGGACTGTTGCAAATAATTAGCTGAGGAGTTGCTGCATGCAAACGGACGTAACGACAGGAACGGCACAGCGCATTGGCGTACCGCGCGAAATATTCCCCGGCGAAAAGCGCGTGGCCACCGTGCCCGACGTGGTGGAGAAACTCATCAAGCTGGGCTTTTCGGTCGCGATCGAGTCTGGTGCCGGTGACCTGGCCAACTTCAGCGACGACAGCTACCGCGCAGCCGGTGCACAGATTATTGACGGTGCCGCTGCTTTGTGGGCCGCATCCGACATCGTGTTCAAGGTGCGCGGCCCTACCGCCGACGAAGTTGGCTTGATGCGCCAAGGCGGCACGCTGATCGGCTTCATCTGGCCCGCACAAAACCCCGAGCTGATGCAACTGCTGGCCGCCAAGCAGGCGACCGTGCTGGCCATCGACGCCTTGCCCCGCATGCTCAGTCGCGCGCAGAAGATGGATGCGTTGACCTCCATGGCGGGTGTCACCGGTTACCGCGCTGTTATCGAGGCAGCTAACGCTTTTGGCCGCTTCTTCAACGGCCAGATTACGGCCGCAGGCAAGGTGCCACCAGCCAAGGTTTTCATCGCCGGTGCTGGCGTGGCGGGCTTGGCAGCCATCGGCACTGCCGCGAGTTTGGGCGCCATCGTGCGCGCCAACGACACGCGTGCGGAGGTGGCCGATCAGGTCACATCCTTGGGCGGTGAATTCGTCAAGGTTGATTTTGTGGAAGAGGGCGGCGGCGGCGGTGGTTACGCCAAGGTCATGTCTGAGGGCTTCCAGCAAGCGCAGCGCGCGATGTACGCCAAGCAAGCGCAAGAGGTCGACATCATCATCACTACGGCGTTGATTCCCGGCAAGCCTGCGCCCAAGTTGATAACGGCCGAGATGGTGCGCTCCATGAAGCCCGGCAGCGTCATCGTCGACATGGCGGCCGAGCAGGGCGGCAATTGCGAGCTGACTGAGCCGGGCCAGTCCGTCGTCAAGCACGGCGTGACCATCGTGGGCTACACCGACCTGGCATCGCGCTTGGCCAAGCAGTCGTCCACGCTGTACGGCAGCAACCTGTTTCGGCTTGCCGAAGAGCTGTGCAAGACCAAGGACGGCGTCATCAACGTCAACATGGAAGACGACGCGATTCGCGGCCTGACGGTCGTCAAGCAAGGTGCCATCACATGGCCTGCTCCGGCACCCAAGCTACCGCCGGTACCCGTGGCTGCGGCCAAGCCCGCGAATGCACCTGCGGCCAAAAAGGCGCACGGCCATGGCGCACCGAGCGAGCCGATGGCGGGCAACAAACTGGCCGTCATGTTTGGCGTGGCGGCGGCGCTGTTCTGGTTTGTGGGTGCGAATGCGCCGACGGCTTTCTTGTCGCACTTCACGGTCTTTGTGCTGGCCTGCTTCATCGGCTACATGGTGGTGTGGAACGTCAAACCTGCGCTGCACACGCCGCTGATGAGCGTGACCAATGCCATCAGCAGCATCATTGCGATTGGTGCGCTGGTGCAGATTGCGCCGCCGCTGGCGGAGATCACCAACCGCCCCGAAACCTGGATCCGCGGCCTGGCCGCCGCCGGCATTGTGCTGACCGCCATCAACATGTTTGGCGGCTTCGCCGTGACCCAGCGCATGCTGGCCATGTTCCGCAAATAAGCACACACAAGAATAAGGAACAAGTCCATGTCTACCAGTCTGGCAACGGTCTCCTACATTGGAGCCACGATTCTTTTCATCCTGAGTTTGGGCGGTCTGTCCAACCAGGAAACGGCCCGCCGCGGCAACCTCTTCGGCATGATCGGCATGGCCGTAGCCGTGCTGGCCACGGTTTTTGGCCCCCAGGTCACCGGAGCAGGCTATGCGTGGATCGTGGGCGCCATGGTGATCGGCGGCTCCATCGGCCTCTACGCCGCGCGCACTGTGCAGATGACGCAGATGCCCGAGCTGGTGGCGTTGATGCACAGCATGGTGGGCTTGGCCGCCATGTTGGTGGGCTATGCCACGTTTATCGACCCGCAAGCGGCTGCCGGTTTTACTGGCGCGGCCAAGGCCATTCATGAAATGGAAATCTACATCGGCGTCTTCATCGGTGCGGTCACGTTCTCGGGTTCCATCATTGCGTTTGGCAAGTTGTCAGGTCGCATTGGTGGCAGCCCTTTGTTGCTGCCGGGGCGCCATTGGATGAACCTGATTGGTTTGCTGGTCGTGGTCTGGTTTGGCCACGAATTCATGAACGCGCACTCCATCGACGAAGCCATGGTGCCGATTGCCGTGATGACCGCCGTGGCCTTGCTGTTTGGTGTCCACATGGTGATGGCGATTGGCGGCGCCGACATGCCGGTCGTGGTGTCTATGCTCAACAGTTATTCTGGCTGGGCGGCAGCCGCTACCGGCTTCATGCTGTCCAACGATTTGGTGATTGTGGTGGGCGCGTTGGTAGGTTCTAGCGGTGCGATTCTGTCGTACATCATGTGCAACGCGATGAACCGCAGCTTCTTTAGCGTGATCGCGGGTGGCTTTGGCACGGTTGCCGCTGCCAAGCCCACTGGTGAAGCAGCGCAACCTGCGGGCGAAGTCACACCGATCAACGCTATCGAAACGGCAGAACTGTTGCGCGATGCCAAAAACGTGATCATCGTCCCCGGCTACGGCATGGCGGTGGCGCAGGCCCAGCACACCGTGTTTGAGATCACCAAGCTCTTGCGTGAAAAAGGCGTCAACGTGCGCTTCGGTATCCACCCCGTGGCCGGCCGCATGCCAGGCCATATGAACGTGCTGTTGGCCGAGGCCAAAGTGCCCTACGACATCGTGTTTGAGATGGACGAGTTGAACGACGACTTCCCCACCACCGACGTCGCCATGGTGATCGGCGCCAACGACATCGTTAACCCAGCAGCGCAGGACGACCCGACGAGCCCCATCGCCGGCATGCCGGTGTTGGAAGTGTGGAAGGCCAAGACCTCCATCGTCATGAAGCGCAGCATGGCGTCAGGATATGCGGGTGTGGACAACCCCTTGTTCTACAAAGAGAACAACCGCATGCTGTTTGGCGACGCCAAGAAGATGCTGGACGAGGTTCTGACCGCGCTCAAGGCTTAGGGGAAATCACGAATGCCCTTAACGGGCATTCGCAGGCAGAATGTTTGGTGCACTTTACAGTTGGGATAGGCAAGCATGACAGAACGCATTTGGCTCAAAAGTTACCCCAAAGGCGTCCCCGCCGACATCGACGTGGCGGCTTATACGTCACTGGTGGCCTTGATGGAAGCCAGCTTCCAAAAATATGCCGACCGCACGGCCTACAACTTCATGGGCAAGGATGTCAGCTATGCCGAGACCGACAAGCTGAGCCAATCCTTTGCGGCCTATCTACAAGGTCTGGGTTTGGTCAAAGGTGACCGCGTTGCCATCATGATGCCCAATGTGCCGCAATACCCGGTGGCCGTCGCCGGTATTCTGCGGGCCGGTTTTGTCGTGGTCAACGTCAACCCGCTCTACACCCCACGCGAGCTGCAGCACCAGTTGAAGGACTCAGGTGCCAAGGCCATCGTCATCATCGAGAACTTCGCCACCACGCTGGAGAAATGCCTGTCGGCCACGCCGGTCAAGCACGTGATCTTGTGCGCCATGGGCGATCAGTTGGGTCTGCTCAAGGGCACCATGGTCAATTACGTGGTGCGCAAGGTCAAGAAAATGGTACCGGCCTTCAGCCTGCCAGAGGCTGTGCGTTTCAACACCGCCATCAGCATCGGGGCTAAGGCCACGTTCAAAAAGCCCGACATCAAGGCCGACGATGTGGCCGTGTTGCAGTACACCGGCGG
>JBDTAG010000201.1:0-2677 GCA_039924745.1 Rhodoferax sp. | reverse complement strand
ACCCGGTGATGTTCACGTTGTACAGCCCACAAGGCCGTCTTGCGCTGCGCAAGGGGGCCTTTGCACTGGGATTTGCACTGGCCCTAGCAGTCGCGGTTTCCCGTGTGGTGCTGGGCGCGCACAGTGTGTCCGAGGTGGTGGCGGGTACCGCTGTCGGATTGGCAGTCAGCTTGGCGGCTCTCAGTGCTTTGCGAGAGGTTCCAGCCGGCTCGTGGGTGACCCGCTTCGCACCCTTGTTGGTCCTGCTGTTGGCGCTGGACCCAACGGCATCGCAGCTTCTACCAACGCACTCTTGGGAGGTCAAACTGGCACTGTGGGTGTCGGGTCACGAAAGGCCATTTACCCGCCAGTATCTGCATCAGCACCGACAGATTGCGCTGAAGACGATTTGAAGTGACATCACTAAAACGGTAAAGCCGATACCCTCAAGGGTCGCAAAATATCTCGAACATTCTGACAACTTCTAGACGGCAAACACGCACCATGGCTGGCAATGATCCGACGTACGACAAGGCGCCTTGGCATGTTCGACATGCTTTTAGACTAATCGTCTTGGCAGTGCTGGGCATACTTGTGGTCTACCTCGCTTCTGCTTATGAGGTGGCGCCAACCGCTTGGCGTCTTGTGGAGCGGCGTCATCCGGCACTCGACGCAGCTGGTAACCGGGCATTTACTTCCTCGGGTATCCCGGGTGATCCGCTGAACGTGTCATTCGTCGGAAGTGAAGAGCAGCTTCTTACGTTGATGCGTGTCGCTCAATGGTTTCCCGCGGACCCGGTGACGTTGAGAAGTTCAATGAAAATTACGGTCGATAGCGTATTCCACAAACCCTATGACGATGCCCCTGTGAGTGACCTGTTCGTTTACGGCCACAAGCAGGACTTGGCCTTTGAGCAAGCCGCGAACGGTGATCCGTCAAAACGGCACCATGTGCGCTTTTGGCGCTCAGACCAGCTTGATGCGTTGGACCGCCCTTTGTGGGTTGGCGCTGCGACTTACGACAATCGGGTTGGGTTCAGCCATACCACTGGGCAAATCACCCATCACATCGCGGCGGAAGTCGATGCGGAGAGGGACAAACTGCTGGCCGACCTGCAACGGCAAGATACGGTACTGATTCGCTGGATTGATGGATTCCATCAAATACTCGAAGGGAAGAATGGCGGTGGCGACCGCTTCGTCACCGATGGTCGGATGGCCGTGTTTCAAGTGAATCCTGCGGAGAGTGACGTTGTTGCGTGGATCAGCAAAAAGACAAGTCGCGGTCTTGATGCTGTGGTTTCGCATTAGCCGCGAGCGACTATGCATCGCGGCATTGGCAACAAAGTTTCAGAAAACCACGCTGTAGAACTGGCTAACTGTATACATGGGGTTGCCGGTGAATGCGCACACGATCGCTGAACATATTCGAACTATTGGAGGGAATCAACTTGGACCAACTTTTAGACAATCCTGCGTGGCACGCCCTGACCGGACCTCACCAACAATTCTCTGTTGGGAGTGGTCGAGCGCGGCATTATCAGCGTGACGTTGCGCCATTGTCTGCAGTCCCTGTACTGGATCCGGATATCCGACCACACGGAGTTTGTGTTTCCAATACACCGATGATCAAAAGCAGTAGACAGCGCATTCCTCTCGACTAGAGCAATTTTGGGTCTAAATCAATTGGCGTCCACAGGCCAACCTTCAGCCTGTGGTTGACGACAATTACCTTGGCCGGTTAGCGACAACTATGTTGGCCGGTTGAAGACTCTTACCGGGCGGGTCCGGGAAGCGGGGCTACCGTCACGCCTTCGAACACGAATCGAAGGACGGCGGCATGCCCGGCAAGAGAATCACGGACCACCAAGTGCACAAGTACAAGCAACACCGCAACAAGCTCAGCCAAGTCGCTGCAGCAGCCAAAGCCGGCATCAGCGAGCGCAGCGCCCGGCGCATTGAAGACGCATCTGGCTTACCCTCGCAACGCACAGGCAGGAGCTGGCGTACCCGAGAGGACCCCTTAAGTGCGGTCTGGGACAGCGAAGTAGTCCCCCTGCTGCGAGCCGATGTCAGGCTCAATGCCGTCACCCTACTGGAAGAACTCCAGCGCCGTTACCCCGGCCAGTGGGGCCAGAGTGTTTTGCGTACCCTACAACGACGTATTCGACTGTGGCGCACCCAGTTCGGTGCCGAGCGCGAGGTCTACTTCGCCCAGGAACACCCGCCAGGTCGCATGGGTCTGTCCGACTTCACGGTAGCCGACGAATTACAGGTGGAGATTGGCGGCGCGCCGTTCCCCCACCGCCTGTACCAATTCGCCTTGGCGCATTCCGGCTGGCGTCACGCCACGGTTGTCACCACCGGGGAGAGCTTCTTGGCCCTATCCACCGGACTACAGGCTGCGTTGTGGGCCTTGGGCGGCGTGCCAGAAGAGCACCGTACCGACAGCCTGTCAGCCGCGTTCAACAACTTGGCCGAACAAGAGGAGCTGACCCAGCGTTACACCGACCTGTGCCGCCACTACGGACTGCGTGCAAGCCGCTGCAATCCGGGCCAGTCCAATGAGAGCGGCTCCATCGAATCACGCCATGACTCTTTGAAGACCGCCCTGGACCAGGCATTGCGCCTGCGCGGCAGCCGGTGTTTCGATAGCCAGAGCGACTACGAAACGTTTGTCGCCACCATCGTGCAGCGG
>JBDTAG010000200.1:0-7252 GCA_039924745.1 Rhodoferax sp. | reverse complement strand
GCACGGGCCATTTCGTAGGCGCGCTTCCAGGGGAATAGCTGCAACGCGTAAGTGTCCCCTGTGCGCTCACCCACTTGGCGTAAAAGGCTCGCCAACACACCGGTGGGTTTGCCATCTGCGGTGTAGATGATGGGTGGGTATTTGTCGTCGCCATAGACCTGCAAGGTCTCGGCAAACGAAGATGCGCTTGTAAATACCAGTAGCCAGGCGACGGTGTAGCGCAGAATCCACGGTCGCATCGGCATATTCGTCTCCTTGGAGTTTTGGACGGCCTGCACACCGGGATGTGCAGGTCGTACTTTAAACCTCCCGGCGCAGTGCGGGGAACAAGATTACATCGCGGATGCTGGCGCTGTCGGTCAGCAGCATCATCAGGCGGTCAATTCCCACGCCGCAGCCACCGGTGGGGGGCATGCCGTATTCGAGTGCGCGCACAAAGTCGGCGTCGTAGTGCATGGCTTCGTCGTCGCCGCCATCCTTGGCATTGACCTGGGCCTGGAAGCGCGCGGCCTGGTCTTCGGCGTCGTTTAGTTCGCTGAAACCGTTGCCGAATTCGCGGCCGGTGATGTAGAGCTCAAAACGTTCGGTCACCTCGGGGCGGTCGTCGTTGGCGCGGGCCAGTGGCGAGATCTCGGTGGGGTGTTCCATGATGAAGGTGGGGTTCCACAGCTTCTCTTCCACGGTTTCTTCGAAGTACAGAACCTGCAGGCTGGCCAGTGTGCGACCTTCCAGGCGATTTTTGGCTTCGGTCAGGCCCAGCTTCTTGACGGCGTTGGTCAGCCAAGTGGCGTCGTTCACGTTGTCGCCTGCGTCAGTGTATTTGCGGATGGCTTCGACGATGGTCAGGCGCTCAAACGGCTGCTCCAAGTCCACCGGTTTGCCGGCGTAGGTCAGTTGCAGTGAGCCCGTGGCGCGCTGGGCGGCGTCGCGGATTAGCGCCTCGGTGTAGTCCATCAGGTCCTGGTAGTTCCAGTAGGCCGCGTAGAACTCCATCATGGAGAACTCGGGGTTGTGGCGCACGCTGATGCCTTCGTTGCGGAAGCTGCGGTTGATTTCGAACACGCGATCAAAGCCGCCGACGATCAAGCGCTTGAGGTATAGCTCTGGCGCAATGCGCAGGAACATCTCCTGGTCCAGCGCGTTGTGGTGGGTCTTGAAGGGTTTTGCATTCGCACCGCCGGGGATGGGGTGCAGCATCGGCGTTTCCACTTCCAGAAAGTCGTGCGCCACCATGTAATCGCGCAGGGCACTGACGGCCTTGCTGCGCGCCACGAAGCGCTTGC
The DNA here is from genome assembly GCA_039924745.1 of Rhodoferax sp. Lineage (GTDB taxonomy): Bacteria > Pseudomonadota > Gammaproteobacteria > Burkholderiales > Burkholderiaceae_C > Allorhodoferax. Next base: position 5,969 of record JBDTAG010000200.1, on the reverse strand, counting down.
GGGCTTCCACATCGGTCATCAGATCGACATAGCGCTGGCGGTATTTGGTTTCCTGGTCGGCCATGCCGTGGAACTTGTCGGGCATGGGCCGCAGGCTCTTTGTCAGCAGGCGCACGCTGGTGGCGTGGATGGACAGCTCGCCGGTCTTGGTCTTGAAGACCTTGCCTTCGGCGGCGACGATGTCACCCAGATCCCAGTGCTTGAACGCCGCGTACAGGTCGGCACCCACATCTTCGCCCTTGACGTAGATCTGAATGCGCCCGCCGGTGGTGCCCAACGATGCGTCTTGCAGCGTGCAGAAGCTGGCCTTGCCCATGACGCGCTTGAGCATCATGCGGCCGGCCACCTTGGCGGTGGCGCCTAAAGCTTCGAGTTCTTCGGTGGTCTTGGCTTCAAACTCGGCAAACAGCGCCTCGGCCTTGTGGCTGGGCTTGTAGTCGTTGGGAAAAGCCACGCCCTTGCCGTCAACCTGCTGCTGGCGAATGGCCTTGAGTTTTTCGCGGCGCTCCAATATCAGTTGGTTTTCGTCTTGGGGGGTAGGCGTTGTAACAGATTCGGAAACAGGGGCTTGTGGATCAGACATGGAGTGCGCGCAGAGTGAAAACGGGGAAGGGCCGCAGAGCGGGCCGTAACCCTCAATTCTAGTCGCCACAGCGCACCAGCGGCTATGATGCATGCGCCTTCGCTCATGCCAACTATGTTCTACCAAATCACCTCTTTGTTACTGGAAGTCGTTGCCGGCCTGCTTGCCGGAACCTGCCTGCTGCGCCTGTACATGCAGTACCAGCGCATTCCGATGTCGACGCGCTCGGGCAACCCGTTGGGTAAATTTATTTTTGCGCTGACCGATTGGCTGGTACTGCCGCTGCGTCGGGTGATACCGGCGGTCGGGCGTTGGGATATGGCCAGTTTGGCCGGGGCGTTTTTGATTCAACTGGCACAGTTTCTGATCCTTTGGGCACTAACCGGCATGGCCGCCAGTCTGGTATCTATCGTGGTGCTGGCCGTTTTTGGGCTGGTTCGAATGGCGATTTCGGGTATGACGGGGCTGGTCATCATTTATGCCGTCCTGAGTTGGGTGCAAGCCCAATCCGTTGCGGCGGATTTATTGGAGCGGCTGGTGATGCCAGTGCTGATACCCATTCGCCGTGTGCTGCCCTTGGTGGGCGGCATTGATTTGTCGCCGTTGGTTTTGTTGGTGCTGCTACAGGTTTGTGCCATCGTGCTGGGGTCTCTGCAAGCTTCCGTGCTCGTGGCGCTGTAGTGTGTTGCCCGTGCCATAGCGCACAGACCCGCTTCGGGGGATGCCTAAAAATGGTCATATCTTGAAAGACAAAGCTGATGCAATCCACAACTTTAAAACGACCGCCTGTTAGCCCAATTTTGGGCCTAGTGGGATGGCTGGTTTTGTGCTTTATTGCCGCAGCGGCCGGAGGCCTTGCGTCTGCCAACGCAGGTGACTTCTACAACCATTTGGTGCAACCCGGATGGGCACCGCCCGCATGGCTCTTTGGGCCTGTCTGGACGTTGTTGTACGCCATGATGGCGGTGGCCGCTTGGCTGGTTTGGAAAGAGCAGGGTTGGGGCAAAGCGAAGGTGGCACTGAGCGTGTTTGTGGTTCAGCTCATCGCAAACGCGTTGTGGACCTGGCTGTTCTTTGTGTGGCACATGGGCGCAGTGGCCTTTGGTGAGATCTTGCTGCTGTGGCTACTCATCGCGTATACCGCTTGGGCATTCAGGCGCATTCGTGGATTGGCGGGCGCGCTGTTGTTACCCTACCTGCTGTGGGTCAGCTTCGCCACTGTGTTGTGTTTTGCCATGTGGCAGGGCAACCCACAAATTTTGTAGGCGGCCCAGGTGCCTGCTGATAGCGTACTGGCTTAGTTAGTTAACCGCGTCGGCAGGTTGGCGTTGCAACATGGCCAGTGAATTTGCCACCGTTTTACGCAATTCACGGCGATCACAAATCAGGTCGATAGCGCCCTTGGTTTGCAAAAACTCCGAGCGCTGGAAGCCTTCTGGCAACGTAACCCGAACGGTGGATTCGATGACGCGGGGGCCAGCAAAACCGATCAGAGCCTTGGGTTCGGCAATGACAATGTCACCCAGGAAAGCAAAACCAGCACTGACGCCACCCATGGTCGGGTCAGTTAGCACGCTGATATAAGGCAGTCCCTTTTTTGCCAGACGGGTCAAAGACGCATTGGTTTTGGCCATTTGCATCAGCGACAGCAAACCTTCTTGCATGCGAGCGCCACCCGTGGCGGTGAAGCACAAGAACGGTACTTTTTGCTCAATGGCCGATTCGACGCCGCGCACAAAGCGCTCGCCGACCACAGAACCCATGCTGCCGCCCATGAAGTCAAATTCAAAACAGGCCGCCACCAGGCTGATGCCCATTACGGCACCGCCCATGACGACCAGTGCGTCGGTTTCTCCAGTGTTTTCCAAGGCCTCTTTCAAGCGCTCAGGGTATTTGCGACTATCTTTGAACTTGAGCGGGTCGACTGGCAACACCTCTTGACCAATCTCAAACCGTCCTTCGTTGTCCAGAAATACATTGAGCCGCGCGCGCGCGCCGATGCGGTGGTGGTGGCTGCAGGTGGGGCAGACGTTCTGGTTTTGCTCCAAGTCGGTCTTGTACAGCACCGATTCGCAACTCGGACACTTGACCCACAGCCCTTCAGGGACGCTGCGGCGGTCGGCCGGGTCGGTTTGCTGAATTTTGGGGGGGAGTAATTTTTCTAGCCAGCTCATAGATAGACCTTTGAGGTAAGTGGCGCAAAGTGATTCGAATCGGCACCGATGTGGAGCCATTGTATTTGCATGGAATAGTCCATTCGGACTATTGGAAACTTTTGCGCTTGTATGGATACTCTAGCGTGAAATTTTATTTTTCAAAATCCCTTAGCAACCCAGGAGCCAGTTCACCAATGAAAAATTCTCTTAAAAGCAAATATATCGTAGCGGCCTGCTTGGCCATGTTGGCGGGTTTGGCCAGTGCGGATACTTTTTCAAATAGTCATGACTCAACCATCATCTACTTTGGACAACCAGATACTACGAGCTACGGACAGGTTTTTACCTCGACTGGCGGCACATTGACTGACTGGTCTTTTTATGCTGATTCTGGTAGCGCAGGTAATCTTGGTTTGGTGATCGCGAACTGGGATGGCAGCAAGGCGACAGGTCCGGCTCTGTACCAGAGCTCTGCGTTCTCCTATGGAGGTGGCGCAGAATCGATGCTGTTCAGTGGTATCAACCATACTTTCACCGCCGGTAGCTATATTGCCTATTTGACTGTCGCAGGTTTTGACGGCGCAGCGTCCAACATGGGAATCGCTGGCTCAAACTCGGATGGCGGCATGCCAGGAGGATTTCGTTTTCTCAATTCGAACGCGGTGGACCCATTGACTCTCAATCAAGATTGGAGCTCTTGGTCGTCTTCAAATATGCAGTACTCTGCTAATTTTGTGTCATCAGTTCCCGAGCCTGAATCTCTGGCGCTGATGCTGGCAGGTCTTGGAATTGTGGGTGCTTTTGTTCGCCGCAAAGCGCGTTCACAAGCGTAAACAGGCCGATCTCAAAAATCAAAAAGGAACCCCGCCTCGGCGGGGTTCCTTTTTGGCGGGTTCGCTTTAGTTGTCTTATGCAGTTGAGTCCATGGCGATACGTACTTCCTCAAGGAAGTTCTGCGCAGTCAACGCCACCTGATCGCGCGGCTGGTCTTCCAGTAGCTGAATGATCCTGCTGCCGATCACCACCGCATCGGCCACTTTGGAAATCGACTTGGCGGTGGCGGCGTCGCGAATACCAAAGCCGACGCCGACTGGCACTCTGATGTGCTGGCGGATGCGGGGCAGCATGGCCTCGACCGCGCCCACATCCAACGCACCTGAGCCGGTCACACCCTTCAGCGACACGTAGTACACGTACCCGCTGGCGACCTTGGCGACTTGGGCCATGCGTGCATCGGTGCTGGTGGGGGCCAGCAAAAAGATCAGGTCCATGCCATGGGCGCGCAGGTCGGCAGCAAAGGTCTCGCATTCCTCGGGCGGGTAGTCGACGATCAGCATACCGTCCACGCCGGCCTCAGACGCATCCTTCACAAACGGGCTGCTGACGTTGGCACGGGCATGCTTCTGGTCGTAGCGCTCAACCGGGTTGGCGTAACCCATTAGCACTACGGGTGTGGAGGTGTTGGTCTGGCGAAACTCGCGAACCATGGCCAGTATCTGTACCAAACCGATACCTAAGGCCAACGCCTTATCGCCTGCCTTCTGAATCACTGGACCGTCGGCACTGGGGTCGGAGAAGGGCACGCCCAACTCGACGACATCGGCGCCACCGGCCACCATGGCGTGCATCAGCTCGGGTGTGATGTCGGCAAAAGGATAGCCTGCAGTGACGAAGGGGATCAGCGCCTTGCGGCCCTGCGCTTTGAGTGCGGTAAAGGTAGTTTCGATGCGGCTCATGCTACCACCTTGATAGCAGACAGCGTAGATTGCACGAGGGCTACAGGCACATTCCCCTTAACTGTTTGTCCAGTGCAACTGGGTCGGCAGAAGAATTCACCATTGCTCAAATCAGCCACCGTGCCTATGTCTTTGTCTCCGCGACCGGACAGGTTCACCAAGATGGATTGGTCGGGCCGCATGGTCTTGGCGAGCTTCATGGCGTAAGCCACGGCATGGCTGGATTCCAGCGCGGGGATGATGCCTTCCGTGCGGCACAGGTAGTGGAAGGCCGCCAACGCTTCCTTGTCGGTGATGCCCACGTATTCGGCACGGCCTATGTCCGATAGAAAGGCGTGCTCCGGGCCAACGCCAGGGTAGTCCAGACCTGCGCTAATGCTGTGGGTTTCGGTTACCTGACCGTTGTCGTCTTGTAGCACATAGGTACGGTTGCCGTGCAGCACGCCGGGGCTTCCGCGCTGAATGCTGGCGCTGTGTTTGCCGCTGTCCATGCCTTCACCCGCAGCCTCCACACCGATCAGTCGAGTGGCCTCGTGGGAGATATAGGGGTGGAAAATGCCCATGGCGTTGGAGCCGCCGCCCACACAGGCCACGACCACGTCCGGTTGCTCTGAGGTACAACCGGCCGCCTTTAGCATTTCCGGCATTTGCACCAGGCATTCGTTGCCAATGACGCTTTGGAAGTCACGCACCATCATGGGATAGGGGTGGGGGCCAGCCACAGTGCCGATGATGTAAAAAGTATTGTCCACGTTGGCAACCCAGTCGCGCATGGCTTCGTTCAGCGCATCTTTCAGCGTCTTGCTGCCGCTCTCCACCGGCACCACTGTGGCGCCCAGCAACTACATGCGGTAAACATTGGGGCTTTGGCGTTTGACGTCTTCACTGCCCATGTAGACCACGCATTCCAGTCCGTATCGTGCACAGATGGTGGCGGTTGCAACGCCATGCTGGCCGGCGCCTGTCTCGGCAATCACGCGGGGCTTGCCCATGCGCTTGGCGAGCATGGCCTGGCCAATGGTGTTGTTGATCTTGTGGGCGCCGGTGTGGTTGAGGTCTTCGCGTTTCAAAAATATTTGCGCTCCGCCCATTTCGCGGCTCATGCGGGCTGCGTGGTAAACCGGGGAAGGGCGGCCTACAAAATGCGCAAGCTCCGACTGAAATTCCGCGAGGAACTCTGGGTCGTGCTGGTACTTGGCGTAGGCGTCCTTGAGCTCGTTGATGGCGTGCGTCAGGGTTTCAGAAACAAAGCTGCCGCCGTATTTGCCGAAGTGGCCGCTCGGATCGGGTTGTTGGTATGCGTACATGGTTGTGTTGAACTTTCATGGCAATGACGCCGTTCGCTCTGAGCCTGTCGAAGGGTTGGCTGGGCTTCGACAAGCTCAGCCCGAACGGGTGTTTTTTAGAGTTTCAGGTCTGCCGCACGCAGCCAAGGTCGTCTGCTCTGCTGCGTTGCTTGATGGCAGTGTTCTGGACTTTCATCACCATGAAATT
>JBDTAG010000199.1:0-4486 GCA_039924745.1 Rhodoferax sp. | reverse complement strand
GTGCCCAGCGTCTTTTCCGGGTGGTCCTTCCAGAGGTCCTGGGTGGTGGCGGCGGTGATGCCGACGCCGTCGACGATGGCGCGGTGGTTCCACGGCTCGCCCACGCAGAAGCCATCCATATTGCCGACGCGCATATTGGCCACCATTTGCGGTGGTGGCACGGTGATCAGCTTGGCCTCGGTCACTGGGTTGATGCCGGCTGCCGCCAACCAGTAGTGCATCCACATGGCATGCGTGCCGGTGGGGAAGGTGCCCGCAAAGGTGTATTCGCGCTTTTCCTTGGCCATCAACTTGGCCAGGCTGGGGCCGTCCACTGCGCCCTTGTCGGCCAGAGCTTTCGAGAGTGAAATTGCTTGACCGTTGTTGTTGATGTTCATCAGCACGGCCATGTCCTTCTTGGGACCTGCGGTACCCAGGTGCACGCCGTAGACCAGGCCGTACAACACATGGGCAAAGTCCAGCTCGCCATTGACCAGTTTGTCGCGCACGCCAGCCCACGATGCCTCTTTGGTGGGGATGATTTTGACGCCGTATTTTTTGTCAAAACCCAGCACAGATGCCATGACGACGCTGGCGCAATCGGTCAGCGGGATGAAGCCGATTTTGACCTCGACCTTCTCGGGTGCATCAGAGCCACCGGCATAGACGACAGCGCGCAGTGCCGGTGTGATTCCGATAGCGCCCATGGCTGCGGATTGCAATACCGTGCGGCGGCTGAGCTTGTTGTGCAAGAGGTTGGTCATGCGTGCTTCCTTCAAAGGTTTGACAAATTGCGAACGAAAAAAAGGCGTCCTCACGCTGCAGGCGACTTATCGAAAAGCCGCGTACAGGTGGGGACGCCTTTGTCCGGGTTGACCGGCACGACCCGCCGTTGGGTTGTGCATGTCGGTGACCATCGTTGGTCTCGTACCCCTATACGCAATGAGCGTGCCAGCACTTCTGTGTTGTGGTGTGTGGGTCGGATGAGTTATTGCTTCTCTTTTGATAGTGGTATGCGCAATACACACGAGGGCTAGAGCCCAGTTTTTCAAAAATTTCTTCTGTGTGGAGGTTTCTGGCACCAAGCCTGTGCGCCGCACCAAAAAAGAGTGCAGGCCTCAAGAAATGGCGCGAAGTTGCCGACAACTACTTATGGCCCACATCATTGAAACCACCAAAACGCACTCCACCAACCGCAATGTTCCGGTGGAGCAATGGCCAGAGTCGCTAGAGATACTTCGGCATCTGTCGTCTCAAAGTCGGGCGATGACGATCAAGGAACTGGCGCACGACGTCAGCGCACCCGAGATATCGACACGCAACCGCTTGGCGCGACTAGAGGTCTTGGGGGCAGTCACCGGCAATCGGGCAACGGCGATTTTGGGGCCTGGTCGGCAGGTGACGTGTGCGCACTACGTGATCACGCAGTACGGACGCGACTGCGCCGTATCACGTGGCGCAGTGCCCGCCAATGGTGTATCGCACCTGTGCGTCAATAGCGTGTTTTCGCTGGCGCGGGCGATGAACCTCAGCATCTGAATCGGTTGGCAGATCAGCCCAGCAGGTCGATCGCGTCCAGCATGCGCTGTGATACGTCGACCACTTTCAATCCTTTGTCCATAGCCGACTTGCGCAGCTTCTCATAAGCCGCCTGCTCAGTCAGACCTTGGCGTTCCATCAGCAGGCCTTTGGCGCGCTCGATGGTGCGGCGGTTCTTCAGCTCGGTGTTGAGGTCTTTTACCTCGGTCTTGGCGTCGGCCAGCTCGATTCGCAAGGCTTGGTCCTGCTCAAATCGGGCGATGGCGACGTCCAAAATGGGTCGTATGCGCTCAGGTGACAGACCTGCCACGATGTAGGCTGACACACCAGCCGCCACCGCAGCGCGGGCGTTGGAGCGGTCGCTGTCATTGGTGAACATGACGATGGGGCGGCGTGCGTCGCGCGTGGCCATCACCACGTGCTCCAACGCATCGCGTGCCTCGCTGTCGGCATCCAAAATAATCAGATCGGGCTGTAACTGCGCCAGGCGTTCGTGCAAAAACGTGTCGGCTGGCAGTGCGGCAACCAGGTTGAAGCCGCTTTGTAGCAAACCAATGCGCAGGCTGCGCGAGCGCTCAGCCTGGTCTAGTGCCTGGGTGTCTCCAGGATCAGTGATGTTCAGGTCTGGGGCGATGACTACGATACGCAGAGCTTGGTGCATGGTGTTTGCCACGCAAAATCCGCGCCAAGCGGCCCCATACGGTGCCCAACGCATCGCCCCAATTCAGTCGCGGCGCCAGTAGTGGTAGCGGCAAGCGGTGCTAAAGCCAGCGCGCCGGTACAGTGCCAGCGCCGAATCGTTTTCTTCTTCTACCTGCAAAAAAACGCGTTCGAGCCCGCGCGCGGCAGCTGTGTCGGCCAAGCCTGCCAGGATGCGGGCTGCCAAACCACGGCCACGGTGCTCGGTCACGGTGCGCATGCCATGGATGCTGGCCCAACCCTGACTTAGCGCTGCCGTACCCGCTGCAATGGGCTGACCCTCTTGGACGACTGACGCATAGACCACGTGGCGGCTACGGCTCAGTGCCTGAATGCGGTTGGCGCCGTCGACCGGGTCAAACCCTTTGGCCAGGTACACGGCGGACCAATCTGGGGTTGGGGTGTCGCGCACATCGGCCGGAGGTTGCTGGCAGATCTGGCGCATGCGCTGCACGCTGCCCACCTGCACCAATGTTGGTTGTTGGGCCTGGTAGCCCAGGCGACGCAATTCCGCGTGGATGTTGGCCAAGGCCGGCACATCGGCCACACGGAAGGCGGCGTGCAAGCCGCGTTGCGCATAGAGGGCTTCGATCTGTGGGATCTGCGCGGCGTCCAGACCGTCGTGGCGCAAGGGCACCGCACTTTTGGCGCGGCCTATGGTCGAGTTGTCGAATGGGAGTAGCCATCCGTCAATTTCTTCTACGGCGGGCGGTGCAACCGCGTCCAGTGTGGCGCGTTCCAGGCTGGCAATGGCTTCAGGGTTGAGGGGGGCGTGTAGTGCGTGCATAGTGTTTGGGCAGTTGCCGTATTGTGCCCAGAGCGGGGTGCGCATCCTCTAAACTCGCGTTCTCATAGGGGAAAACATGCTGGTCTTGGGGATTGAATCATCGTGCGATGAAACGGGCGTTGCTTTGGTGCAATGGCAGGGCCAAGCAATGCCCACGCTGCTGTCCCATGCGCTGTATAGCCAGATCGAGATGCACCAGGCCTTTGGTGGTGTGGTGCCCGAGCTGGCCAGCCGCGACCACATTCGCCGCGTGTTGCCACTGACCCAAGAGGTGCTGGCCGAGAGCGGTCGAACCTTGGCCGAGGTGGATGTGGTGGCCTATACCCGTGGGCCAGGCTTGGCGGGTGCGCTGTTGGTGGGCTCTGGCGTGGCCTGCGCGTTAGGCGCTGCGTTGGATAAACCGGTGCTGGGCGTGCACCACTTGGAAGGTCATTTGTTGTCGCCCTTCTTGAGTGCTGATCCACCGCAGTTTCCGTTTGTTGCCCTGCTGGTTTCGGGTGGCCACACGCAGTTGATGCGGGTGGACGGAGTGGGGCTTTATGCGATCCTGGGCGAGACGATTGATGACGCTGCGGGAGAGGCGTTTGACAAGTCGGCCAAGTTGATGGGCCTGGGTTACCCCGGTGGCCCCGCTTTGGCACGCATGGCTGAGCAGGGCGATCCCGCAGCTTACAAATTACCCCGGCCTTTGCTGCACAGTGGTGATCTGGATTTTTCATTTGCGGGTCTGAAAACCGCGGTGCTGGTGCAGGCGCAGCGCATGGTGGCGGCACAGGCTGCGATAGCCGCAGGGCTGCCAGTGCCGACTGCACAGCCCAATGGCGGCAGCACCGAAGGATTTGATGCCTTGCCTTTGCAGCAGCGCAGCGACTTGGCGGCTTCGACGCAAGCTGCGATCGTGGAGGTGCTGTTGAAAAAGTCTTTGGCAGCCCTGAAGCAAACGGGACTTCAGCGTCTTGTGGTAGCGGGTGGGGTGGGGGCCAACCGCAGCCTGCGTGAACAGTTAAACGCGGCATGTGCCAAGCGCAACGTGCAGGTGCATTACCCCGAATTGCATTTGTGCACCGACAACGGCGCCATGATCGCCATGGCCGCAGCGATGCGCCTGCAAAGCGGCTTGCAACAGGCTACCAGGACCTACGCGTTTGATGTGAAGCCGCGATGGCCGCTGGATAGTCTGTAGGCAAGGTGTTGAACCGTTTTACTGTATGGTCAGTTCGGCGGCATTGCTGACCGGCACTTTTTTAACCAACTTCAACGTTAGCACTCCGTTTTCCAACTTGGCTTCGCTGGTGGCGGTATCGATTTCCAGTGGCAGTTCATAGGCGGCGTTGTATTGGCGCGCAGCCCCTTCTTTGCTGCTGATGCGCACCACTGCGCCTTCGATGGCGATGCTCAATTGTTCCTTGGCAATACCGGGCATGTCCAAAGTCAGCGTAAAGCTGGTTTCATCCTGCGTGTAGGCAACGGCCTTGTTGTTGC
>JBDTAG010000198.1:0-6054 GCA_039924745.1 Rhodoferax sp. | reverse complement strand
GCGTCACAGAAGCGCGAAAATTAACGTAGTTGCGGGGCTGCCAGAGTACGGTGAAGGCAGAGTCACTTGTGCGGTCACGCCGTGTGCTTGCAGTACCGTTCGGGTTGCCCAGGGCATCCCTGATACTCTGCTTGAACATCAGACCAACATTCAACGTGGGCCTGGCTTGCCATTGCGGCGCAAAGCTAAACGTATCCGTTTGGGCGTACGTTGAATCCAAAGTTTGAAAGCTGGCGATATCGCGCTGCCAACCGCCAACAAAAGTAGATTTGCTGGTGATGCGCCAGGTCGCATCGATGCCACCAGAGATACCACTGAAGTCGTAATTGGGATCAGCTGAAAAATGTTGTTCCAAATAGGCAAGCCGCGCTTTAAACGAAGTGCTGTCATTGAGTGCGTAGGTCAGCAACAAAATATGCCCGCTGTTACTGTAATTGCTGATGCCAGTAAGGGCGTTGGTGTTGGTGCCTGACTCCATTCGCCGTCCATAACTCAGGCTGCTGGTCTTGGAAGGTGAATAGCTAACGCCTGCGGTATAGGCGTCATAGCCAACGTCCGAAACCCCCAGCACAGCCTGCTCATTTGACGACGTACCTTTGGATAGGTCTGCGACTAAGTGCCACGGTCCACCGAGCAGGTACCCAAGCGTAAGGTCATTGAGGTTGGCAATGTTTTTGTTGCGTAAGTTGGGGTCAACGCTGTCTGCTGCTGAGTTCAACGATTCGGTATGTTTGGTGCTCAGTACACCCAACAGTTCGGGGGACAGACTCCAGCGCCAAGCTGCCAAATAATTTTGACTGAGAAAGTCGAGTTGGGTTTGCTTTTGGTGCTGGTTGTTCACCAGATTGGCTTCAAGCTCAAAGCGCTGTTGCCCAATCGGTAGGGCCACATTGACATCCAATGTCTGGCTGTTGATTTGGTCTGCGACCGCTTTGTTATCGGGTAGGCGGGTGACATTGCTGTCGTCAGCCTGTGTTGCTCCAACCTTCAGTTTCAGACGCTCTGGGTCTTTCTCTTGGCCGTAAGCACACCCCACCGATGCGACCACAAGCAGTGTCACAAAAACTTTCCGATGGGTATTGCACAGACTCATATCCAGGGAATAACCGTGTTTTGCAGTGGAGGCTCCACATGCATCGCTTGGCGCAGGCGCGAAGCCGTCAGGCTCAATAGCATGAGAAGAAACTTGTTACCCAGGCGTGGATGGTCGGCCAGCATATCGTTGAGCTTTCGTGGCGAAAGTACAGCGAAATCGCTAGGCTCACTGGTGATGCAGTTGGCGACGCGACGCTCGCCATCGATCATGGACATTTCACCAAAAAACTCACCGGGCTTGAGGTCTCGGACTACGGTTGACCGACGTTCACGAATCTTCACAATTTGGGCTGCACCCGTAAGCAGTATGGCCAGGAAGTCGCCATCGTCGCCGTCGTGCACCACGGTGGCGTTGCGCCCTACGCCATAGCAGTCCATGTATTCGGAAAGCAAGATCAACTCTGGCCGACTGAAATGCCGCATAACACGCTGGCTCTTCAGTACATCGATGAATTCATCCGCGAAGTCGCGCGCGGTCCCCAACGCTTGCGCGTCCGGTGTCAGCTGATCAAAATTTGAACTCATAGGTGTTATCTCCAAACCGCAATTGATCCAACACGCGTTAACGGTTCGCGCATTTTTGTTTTAGTTATTCTATTAATCATGGCAACGCATTTCCTTCAATACGCTTTTTGATCACCGATCACTACACGAACCGTCTTGTAGATGATGTACAAGTCAAGCCGCAGTGACCAATGACGCAGGTAGTCGAGGTCGTAATCAATACGGCCTTGCATTTTGTCCAGGGTTTCCGTTTCACCACGGTAGCCATTCACCTGCGCCCACCCCGTAATGCCAGGCTTAACCTTGTGACGGACCATATAACCTTTGATGAGCTTGCGGTACATCTCGTTATGGGCCACCGCATGCGGGCGCGGCCCAACGATGCTCATACGACCTTGCAGCACGTTGACAAATTGTGGCAATTCGTCCATCGATGTTTTACGCAAAAAATTCCCTAAAGGAGTAATACGGGCATCGTTCTTTTGGGCTTGGACTATCTTCGAGCCATCTTCAGTCACCGTCATGGAGCGAAACTTGTAAACCAAAATCTCTTCCCCGTCCAAGCCGTATCGGCGCTGGCGAAAAATGATAGGCCCTGGCGAACTCAGCTTTACGGCCAAAGCAATAGCCATAAGGACTGGGGACATCAACAGCAAAATCAACAAGGACAAGACAACATCGCTTAACCGTTTGATGGTGCCGTTGGTCCCACGAAACGGTGTCTCGCAGACCGATATCACGGGCATACCGCAAACCGATCCTGTACGCCCCTGTATTAAGTCGGTGATGAACATATCAGGGACAAAGAAGATTGAGGCGGTTGTGTCCTTGAGTTCATCCAAAATTTGCAGAATACGTGGCTGCGAGGCCATAGGCAGCGACAAGTAGATTAACTTGATTCCGGTATCTCGTACATAAGCAGGCATTGCAGACAAACTGCCGAGCACCCGCAGGTCGCTGGACAGATCTAGGCGGGCGAGGTCACGGTCATCAAAGAATCCTGCAAGCTCAATGTTTGAATATGGTGTACCGCCCACACGCCGAGCCAATGCGACGCCCTGCTCGTTCATGCCAACAATGATGGCGCGCTGTGGCGGTCCTTGAACCTGCACCAATATTGGCGCCAGCGCTCTGAACGCAAGTTGTGCAGTGATGAGTGCAAACGGCGAGATTGCCAACCAGGTGATGAGCGCATTGCGATCAAATTCGCGGTAGTACCCGGTTGCAACGCCTGCAAAAACAAGTAACGCCCCCGTCCAAAGCGAACTGGTGATGATGTCAGCCGCCATGTGCCAACGTGGAGTATTCAGCCTGGGCGTGCCGGGAAACGAGATAGAGAAAACGATGACCGAAAGAATGAGGTAGGCGCCTGAAAGTGCGCCCTCAAAACAGAAAGCGACGACCCACAACGCGAACACTAAAACGAGCGGCTCCAGCCCAGCCTCTACGATGCTGAGCATGCTGTCTTTTCCCAGCGGGCCGGGACTATTGCGGGCCGATAGAATCGCCGCGTCGTCGTTGTGCTGGTTTTCAGGCATCTTGCTTGGAATTGCTAAATGCCGATACCGCTTGGGCACGGTTGAAGACATCAAGCTTCTTGAAAATACGCTGCATGTGGTTCTTGACGGTAAAGGTACTCACATCAAGAATGCTGCCAATTTCGCCATTGGTTTTGCCCATAGCGACCCATTTCATGATGCCGGCTTCGCGCTCGCTTAAGACCGTTACTTCATTTTCAGGATTAGTGTCTGGAGCCTCCGCAGGAGCAGCATTGTCTGCAACATATTGGCGTGGTAACAGCTCCACTTGGCGCAAAGCATTGTCAATATAAGGGAGGATAAATTTCAGAGACGTTCGCTCATTGCGATGGCGCTGGGTCTTGGCACTGAAAAGCACATACAAGCAATCATGCCGACCACGCTGGTCGTTGATTCCGTGAATCAATGAGGAGCGCATGGAACCCATGGCATCGCCAATCGGGCCCGGTGTATCCCAAGCAAAGCCGCGCTCGCTAACTTTAAGAGAGAAGGGACGACGGTCTTGCGCGATCCAGCGGTCAAACAAACCGGTCAACAGCGGCGTGATGATTTCGGATTCTGCATTTTCAGACCGCACACCGGGGATTGAGGAAACAATATCGTAATGGACCAGCCCCAAGTGAAAATCGCCCCAAGCCGCGACCAGGATATCGTGCGGAAGGTAGTACTGCACATCCCCTTGCAACCAATGCATGAGATCGATATGCCGACGCACTTCAAATACTTGAGAAATCAGCGCATAGTAGCGCGCCAAGTCTTCTGCCTTGGGACCGACCGATGCGAGTGTTGCCATTGTTTGGGCCATGTGACTACAAATAAATAACGCTAGCGCAATCCTTGTCGACGTGGTTTTGGTGAGGCATTAACAAAAATAGCTTGCCAATGGCAAGCTATTTTGGAATCAGCCCGAATGATTAAGCAGCTTTGCTTTTTCGACGCCTCACCATTGTACCAACCAAGCCCAAACCTGCCAACATCAAGGCGTAGGATTCAGGTTCTGGAACGGCCGAAACCAGACCATCATTGTTGCCAAACGAAACGAAACCATTACTGCTAGGCGCTTGGAATTGCGCTTGCTGGGGACCAGAACAGCAATATTCCAGACCGTATATGGTCAATGTATGGTTGCCAGCGGCCAAGTTGCCAGAGAAGCCAAGGAATTGACTTGCATTGCTATAGCTTCCAGCCCACCACATGTCATGGGTATTGAAGGCTTGCGCAACGCCATCCAGGAATATTGCGCCACCCAGACCGAAGTCGACACCAGTGCGGAAAGACCAAATACCAGCATCTGCAACACCGAATGTGACGGTCGCCTTGAAGGCATCGTTGCCAGCTTGGGACAGACCGGGATTCACGCTGTCATAACTCGCCAGCGAAATCAATGGGCTTGATGCGACCGCAGAGTCGACACCCACCTGGTAATCACTCGCTTGCGCGAACGTGGGGCTACCGTTGAAATGGCCTGTTTGGTAATCGATGGTGCTGGCACCCGCTGTGCCGGCAAGCAAGGCAAGTGAAAGTAAAGAGATAGTATTTTTCATGGTTTTACACGCTGTTGTTATGAAGCCGACAATGCAAAAATGCCGGAACTCCCCTGACGAATTACACGATTCATTGCACCAATGATCAATAGTCCATTCGGACTATTGATACGCACACCTTTCAAAGCATGCCACTGGAGCAAGCTGCTTTTAGGCTGTCTTGCTCTTGCGACGACGAGCAATGGCGCCCATCAAACCCAGACCTGCCAACATCATGGCGTAGGACTCTGGCTCTGGAACGGCCGTGGTGACTGACACATTGTCCAAAGAACCACCCAAGCTATCCGATTTTCCAGTTGCGTAGAACATCAGGGAAGTAGGCCCATTCAAATTCACCAAACCGGTATATTGTTGCCACACGTTGCCAGAGGGAGCACCCGCAACATTGGTAAGAACCTGACCCGACAAGCTACCGAAGTTGAAACCAAGCCCGTTGGATCCAGCCGCAACGCCTTCGCGGGCGGAATACCAAAAGCTCAGGTTGTACCAACCGCTGCCGGAAATGACTTGGTACATCCCGCTGTTGTTATTGGTATCCAGCTCGACAAAGTTGGAGCCATTTTGCGCAGCGCCCGCCACGTTATCGCGGACTTCAATGTTTGGTGTACCGGTCCAACCAGTGATGCTGTTGTAGGTACCCCATGAGCCCGCAGCTTGCGAGTTGCTTGCAGACACTTGCTCAAAGCTGCCATTAACCACAAGATTGTCGGCTTGGGCGGCAAATGCGGAAACGGCAAGCGCAGCGCAAATGAGAGATTTTTTGAAGAACATACTGGTATTTCCAAAATGCACGCTGAATCTAGCGTGGAGACATACGAAGAAGAGTTGTCTGTATCTTCGCCGCGCCGCAGCAATCTCGCAATAGTCCGTTCGGACTAACGCGGCACCACGCGATCCGTACCGAACACCCGGTCCCGCACGGCTTCAGGCATTACCTGTGCCAGTTGCGTCAAAAACTTTGCCTGAACCTGGTGCCCATGGACCATGTCTTCATCGATGCTGGAGACCCGAACCAACATGCCATCGGGTATCAACCCTCTCAATCCCAAGCCAAACTGAGATAGTTTTTGATCGGTTCTAGAAACAGTTACATGATTCCCAACGACCAGCCAGTAGGTGATGGGTTCATTGCGCGGACCCATTTTCGACATCAGCAACCGTGTGTTCACTGTGCGGTCTGCAAGCACGATTTTGCTCTGGGTGTTGGATGTGATTTGAAAACCTTGGGCCGGGTAGCACACCTCTGGCAAATGGGCGCGCGTAGCGTCCGACTGGTCACCTCCATATGCGACCGACAGCATGATGCGATCGCCCTCCGAGTTGATGTAGGTCCGGGTAAGTGTTTGGTTATAAATGCTGTTCAGCAAAGCTTG
>JBDTAG010000197.1:0-9111 GCA_039924745.1 Rhodoferax sp. | reverse complement strand
TATGGAAAGAAGCTGGATTCGGTTGGAAAGATTGATATTTGCGACAACTCCTTTATTGGACATGGCGCAATCGTTATGCCGGGCGTCACCATTGGCCCCAATTCAATCGTTTCCGCCGGCACTGTAGTTACGAAAGACGTTCCGCCAGGAATGATTGTCGGCGGGGTACCAGGGAAAGTAATCGGCACAACAGAAGAGTTGGTTCGAAGATTAGAGGTGAGAACTGACGGGTACCCGTGGCGTGAGCTCATCGTCAATAGAAGTGGCACGTTTGACCCCAAGATAGAGCCAGAGTTGCTACGCATGCGCGTCGCTCATTTTTATGGAGAATGAACGTGGTCACCAGCTAATGTCAATCTCCGCTACGGTCCCAGACTGGTCCAGGGAAGAAAAGTCATGGTTTTCGTGGGACCCATCGCGGTCACTTATCGCGAGCCTTCGGCGCTATCAACTGCTTTCTGGCTCACGCAATCCTCTCAATATTTGCCGCCGAAAGTTTGCTGTTGTTCATCACCGTTTTTGGAGTGTTGTAACGGGCGCAGATGTTCCTTTGAACTGCCAAATTGGCGGAGGATTGTTAATGCCTCACCCGAATGGCATTGTTATCCATCCCGAAGCAAGGATTGGCCCCAATTGCTTACTGTTTCAGCAGGTCACTATTGGTTATAGAAAGGGCGGCGTTCCCACTATTGGCGGGCATGTCGATATTGGTGCAGGTGCCAAGATCCTCGGTTCAATAGTGATTGGTGATCATGCGGTGATTGGTGCTAACGCAGTCGTTTTAAGAGATGTACCGTTTGGGTGCACCGCTATTGGCATACCTGCTCACATACAAAAGCACGCGCGATGAGAGTGCAAACTATCACTCGCCACCGGCTCACTTTCATTTGGATTTGGTTTGTAGCGTCAGTTGGATTGGCCCTGATGTGCGTGTGTAAATCCGCGCTAGCGGGTTACGTTGTCAGTGCGGACGAAAAAACTGGCCTGCCGACGGTCAGCAAAGGTGGGGTTGTTGCAACAGGATCAAATTTTGCTTTCTGGGGTAGTGACTGGGCTTGGGCAGGCTTGTCCAGTGAATTTAAAGTTGTACAGCCTTACCTGTATTCATTCGTTGGTAGAAGCAAGCTACTTGATGTAGACGTTTCGGCAAACATTCACAGAAAGTCTGATCAAGAGTTGATTTGGAGCTTTCAACTCGACGCAAACAGTGAGCTGCGCAATGTGGTGGGTGGTGGCATGGTCTTTAAGTTTGATCTCGCCAATTTTTCAGCAGATTTGGGGGAGCCCAGTTTGCTACCTAGCAACAGGGGATGGACCTGGGGTCGGGACGGGAAATCGCGTATGGAAATGCGTTTTGACCCGCCGCTGGCTAGTGTGTATTTCGAGTTGGGAAAAAAGAATGAATTGCGGGCTTTTTTCTATAGCGGGTCGATTCCACGAGGTAAGACCCACTACTCCGCTAAGTTGACTTTGTATGGAGACATGGCTACTGGCCCCACTTCGGATGAGCGGTTTGGATTGGTCGATAAGTCGGTGTGGCCGCTCGACAACCTAGACTGGAAAACCGCGCCCGTGGACTTGTCATTTATGAATGCAACAGAAATCCCTGCGGGTAAGCACGGTTTCGTAAAGGTTGATTCAAACCGATTGCAATTTGCTGACGGTAGTAATGCGCGTTTCTGGGGTACGAACGTTGCTGCATATTCACTGTTTGGAACTTCAAAGGATGTGGTGCGTCAGCAGGCAAAGCGGCTATCCGCGTTAGGGTTCAATCTGGTGCGCTTGCACCATCACGATTCGCCGTGGGTCAATCCGAATATTTTTGGGAATAGCAAGACAGTACGGGATACCGAACGACTGGATGCAGAGTCTTTGGATCGACTGGACTGGTGGATCAAATGTTTGAAAGACGAGGGTATCTATGTCTGGCTAGATTTGCATGTTCAACGCATGTTTAAAGCTGGCGACAACATTTTTGGTTTTGACGAGATACGCAAAGGCAAAGAAGTGGCTGACCTCAAAGGGTATAGCTACGTCAACCCCTCAATCCAGGACGCAATGAAACGATTCAATGCAGCCTATGTAACCCACACCAATTCCTACACTGGGCTTGCTTACAAGGACGAGCCTGCCATAGCTGCAATGCTCATCACCAATGAGAATGACATCACACACCATTTCGGAAATGCCCTCCTGCCAGATAAACAGGTACCCGAGCACAATCGCCTCTACACCGCAGAAGCCGACAAGTTCGCACACACTTATGCATTGCCATCGGACAAAGTTTGGCGTTCGTGGGAACATGGGCCGTCGAAACTCTTTCTCAATGACTTGGAACGGCGTTTCAATGTCGAGATGCTGGCGCAATTGCGGGAACTTGGGGTCCGGGTACCAATCGCGACAACCAGTAGTTGGGGCAATAGTCCTTTGAGTGCGCTACCAGCTTTGACCGCAGGTGACATCGTTGACGTGCATGCATATGGCGGAGAGGGTCAATTGGGAATTAACCCCCTTATTGGGGCAAACATGACGCATTGGATGTCTGCGGGTCATGTAGTTGATAAACCAATGACTGTCACCGAATGGAATGCTGAACCATTTCCTACTCCCGATCGACATACGTTGCCGTTGTTCATAGCTGCAACCGCCAGTCACCAAGGATGGTCTGGGCTCATGCAGTACGCCTACATGCAAGAACCGATACGGGGGGCAGGTACAGCATCAAACTGGCAAGCCAGCAATGACCCCGCGCTGCTGGCAACAATGCCCGCCGCGGCGCTTATGTATCGACAGGGGCATGTACAGGAAGCCACCACTACCTATATATTTGACCCGGGTGCAGACATGTTGTTTAACAAAGTCATTTCGCCAGCAACTTCGCCGGCTTTGCGAACTGCGGCTGAGCGCGGAAAACTAATGATTGCCATGCCGCAAACCAAAGAGCTTCCCTGGTTGAGTAAAAGTATTTTGCCAAAAGATGCCATTGTGCTGCGAGACCCCGCCATTGCGGTTTTCGATGTCAACGCAACTGAAATTGCGTCTGACACGGGAGAAATTGTCCACAATTGGGCAAATAGTACATACACCATCAATACGGCTCGCACACAAGCAGCAATGGGATGGCTGGGAGGTAGGTCTATCTCACTCACGAATGTCGCGATCAAGTCCTCCACTCACAACGCCACGATTGCCGTCCAAAGTCTGGACGGGCTTCCGATAGCCACCTCCGGCAACTTGTTGATTTCACTAGGGACACGCGCAGTACCGAAGTCCAATAGTCAGGTTCCGTATCTGGTTGAGCCATTGGAAGCTGAGTTGTTGATTCGCGCAGCGAAAGGTCTAAAACTGACAAAACGTGATGCACAACAACAAGTCCAAGACGTTCCAACGACGTACCGCGATGGCGTTTACTCGATCAAGTTGGATAACACCATACGTACAAACTGGTTATTTCTGCGGGGATCACAATGGGGAAAAGGACAATAACATTTATCAAGGAGATGCCCATGGTTACGAGTCGATTGAAATATTGGGGTCTGACAACTGCGCTTGGCTTCTGTATTGTTGCCTGTGGTGGAGGGCAGTCGGGCAGTGCTAGTCAATTGCCAGCAGATTCGCCGCAAGTTTCATTGACCCAGCCACCACCAAGAGTTGGCGTGGGTATTGGCGGGTTGAGTTATTGGGACCGGAGTTTTGCCATGGCAGACGTGGCGCGACAGGCGCAAGCCCGTGGCTTGGACTGGTCTTATGACGTTTCTGCTGACGCCGATGGCAATCCAGGTAAAGACTTCCAGTTGATTTATTCGGCTACAAAAATTAGCGCTGGAACCTACAAGCTTCGGTTCACTGGCAGAGCCACGGTGACGACCGGTGCCGCAGGCGCGGTGCAAAACCTGAGTTACGACGTCGCAACTAATCGCAGCAGTGCAGACATTGTTTTAAGCACTGATGTGGTAGGAAACGTATGGCTCGTATTTAAGGATACCTACCGCTCAAAGGCCTCGGCTAAAGGTGATGGCCTAACCCACATTCAGCTTTGGCGTCCGGGATACGCGACTGACGGATCGGCTCTGTTCACTACCGAGTTTTTAGCGGCAATGAAAAAATTCAAGTTGGTGCGCGGCATGGAGTTCGTCAGTGCCAACACCAACGCACAAACTAGCTGGAACGAGCGAACCACCCCCGGATTTTTTGGCTCTACGGGATCAAACGGGCAATCATGGGAGTTGTTGGTTGCCTTGGCCAACGCATCAGACCGAGATGTTTGGTTGAACGTCCCCGTAAAAGCCGATGACGATTACATCCGCAAGCTGGCGCAGTTGGTCAAGTTTGGGAGCGACGGTAATAAGCCCTACTCCAACACACAGGCTACGCCCATTTTTGCACCACTCAAGCCTGGGCTTAATGTGTACTTGGAGTATGGCAACGAAGTATGGAACTCTGGCGGTGGGTTTTATGGCTTTGGGTGGGCATTGGCATTGGCCAATGCGTTCAAAGGCGATACCACACACCCTATCGCCTTTGATAAGGCGCAAACTGATCAGTACATAGCATTGCGACGTTGGATTGCATATCGATCTGCCAGTATCAGCTTGACCTTCAGAGACGTGTTCGGTGATGACGCCATGATGTCAACTGTGCGGCCTATCCTTGCCGGTCAGGCTGGAAACGGTAATCTTTTTCTGTCGCTTGGACTACAGTGGGCGCAGGCGTTTTATGGGCAGGTGCGCCAAGCTGCACCCAGGAACGCTGTAGCCCGACAACCCAGCGACATTTGGTATGGAGGCGGCGGAGCGGCGTATTACGACGCCACGATCGATCCTAAAGACACCAAGGCTGCTACGTTGGATGCATATTTCGCAAGTTTGCCCACACCAACGTTTGCCAGGCTTTCTACGGCCGACTCAATATGGACACATGCGTTCGGTCTGAAGTATGTAAGCTACGAAGGGGGGCCAGGGCCAGGTGGGAGTGCACTGGGGTCAATCGCTGGGGCGGTGGTTTCACCGGTGTTTAACAACGATTCCCGTATGAAAGACCGCATGCTGGTTGCCCAAGACATCTGGGACCAAGCGGGTGGGGATGAGCTGGTGTACTACGTATACAGTGGCTCGGCACCCTGGAGCTTCACAAATGAACTGCAGCAGCAAGTTTTTTCAGACACTAGTTCTGTCAAGTTGCAGGCCGTTGATGCCATCAATGCTAAAAGCAGACCAGCAGTCACGCTGGGAAATCTGGTTCCGGGGAGGATTTATCTCAAGGACCCTGCCACCCAAACCATTGCGAGCGATGCCGCCAGTTGGGCGCAGGGTGGCACGGTGTATCTTCTGCGCCCTAGCGCAGTGAGTCCGTCTCCATACATCTTGGTACCTTTTAGAGTTGCCGTCGCGGGTGAGTACAAAATTTCGCTCAACATTGCCACTAAAGTTACTGGAACGGTGGCGTTGTTCGTGAATGGTGCCAGCTATGGCACGATCAACCTAGCGCCGGATGCAACTAACACTGCAACCGTAAGCTCCAAGGTGGTGGTTACCTTGCCTGCCGGTTTATCAGTGCTTCGCTTGGATACACCAAAAGCCAATGGAGATATTTTTGTCAAGGACGTTGTTGTTGAGTAGGGGCTGGCAAATTGAGGACTAGCAAAATGGGAAAAGCCATCCTGGTCACCGGCGGCGCCGGCTACATCGGCAGCCACACCTGCGTGGAGCTTCTTAACGCGGGCTACGCCGTCACCGTATTCGACAACTATTGCAACAGCAACCCAGAAGCCCTTAACCGCATAGAGCGCATCACTGGCAAGACGCTGACCCGCGTGCAGGGCGATGTGCGCGACCGCACCGCGCTAGAGGCCGCGTTACGCAGCAGCGGCGCCACCGCCGTGATCCATTTTGCGGGCCTTAAAGCTGTGGGTGAATCAGGTGAAAAGCCGTTGGCCTACTACGACAACAACGTGGTGGGCACGCTGCGATTATTAGAGGCCATGCAAGCCTGTGGCGTGCGTTCACTGGTGTTCAGTTCGTCAGCCACTGTCTACGGCGCTCCACAGTTTTTGCCCTATACCGAAGACCACCCGCTCGCACCGACCAACCCCTATGGCCGCACCAAACTGATGGTGGAAGACATATTGCGTGACGCGTTTGCCAGCGACACGAGCTGGAAGTTTTCGATCCTGCGCTACTTCAATCCGGTGGGCGCGCATGCCAGCGGATTGATCGGAGAAGACCCGCAGGGTGTGCCCAATAATCTAATGCCGTTCGTGGCGCAAGTAGCGGTGGGCATGCGTGCGTCGTTGAGCGTCTTTGGGGACGATTACGACACGCCAGACGGTACCGGCGTGCGCGACTACATCCATGTCACCGACCTAGCCGAAGGTCACGTGCGGGCATTGCAGTGGATGGCGGATGCGGACGGTGGCCTGTGCCGCGCCTTTAACCTGGGTGCGGGTGTTGGATACAGCGTCTTGGAGATGGTGCGCGCGTTTGAATTGGCCAGTGGCAAGGCGGTGCCCTACTCGGTGAAACCGCGTCGCGCTGGCGATCTGGCAGGCTTTCATGCCAACGCAGATACTGCAAAACAGGTGTTGGGTTGGCAGGTTAGCCGAGACCTGCGAACCATGTGCGCGGATACCTGGCGTTGGCAAAGCCACAACCCACAAGGCTACGTGCGCGAACCCACAGATCCTGCAACCGTGAGCGGATAAACTGCGTGGCTAAGTTGGGGGTGATTGTCCCCCGCCATACCTTGCAGGGGAAGTGAAATGACAAAAGGAATGATCCTGGCCGCCGGACAGGGCACCCGTGTGCGGCCCCTGACCAAAGACTTGCCCAAACCCATGGTCCCCATACTGGGCAAGCCGGTAATGGAGTACCTGATCGAGCATATGGCTCGCCATGGCGTCCGGGAGATCATGGTTAATGTGGCCTACCACCACCGCAAGATCGAACACTACTTTGGCGATGGCAGCCGCTGGGGCGTGGAGATTGGCTATTCCTACGAAGGTGTGCTGGAAAATGGCGATATCTTGCCGCGCCCGCGCGGTTCAGCCGGTGGCATGCGCCACATACAAGATTTCTCGGGGTTTTTTGACGAAACTACGCTGGTGCTGTGCGGTGATGCGCTGATTGATTTGGACATCGGTGCGGCCGTGCGCGAGCACAGAGAAAAAGGCGCGGTTGCCAGCGTCATCGCGCTCGATGTGCCACCAGACCAAGTGCAGTACTACGGCATTGTGGTGCCTGAAAAAGATGGACGCGTGCAGTCCTTCCAAGAGAAGCCTCGCCCCGAAGATGCCAAGTCCACATTGGCCAGCACCGGCATTTACCTGATGGAGCCCAGTGTGGTGGACTTGATTCCGCCCGGGCAAAATTTTGATATCGGCTCGCAGCTGTTCCCCATGCTGGCCGAGCGGCAATTGCCATTCTTTGTGCAAAACCGTTTTTTCAACTGGATCGACATTGGCCGGGTCAGCGACTACTGGTCCGTGCTGCAACGTGTATTGCGTGGCGAAGTGGCCCACATGAACATGCCGGGGCGCGAGGTGCGGCCTGGCGTGTGGGTGGGACTCAACACGCGCATTGACTGGGACCAGGTACAGATTGAGGGGCCGGTTTATATTGGCTCCAGCGTCAAAGTAGAACCGGGTGCCCGCATCGTAGGGCCCGCTTGGATTGGGCATGGCAGCCACATCCGGGCTGGTGCCACGGTGACGCGCTGCGTGCTGTTTGACTACACCCGCATCGGTGAAGGCATGGTCTTCTCCGAGATGATCGTTTCACCAGATTA
Organism: Rhodoferax sp.; assembly: GCA_039924745.1. Lineage (GTDB taxonomy): Bacteria > Pseudomonadota > Gammaproteobacteria > Burkholderiales > Burkholderiaceae_C > Allorhodoferax. Next base: position 1,329 of record JBDTAG010000197.1, on the reverse strand, counting down.
TTGTGTCGACAACCGCGGTGGCACGGTGTACCGCGGTGACGACAATTGCAAGCTGCGCTGGAGCGACGCGCGGGCTTAGGATTAGCCGTATTGCTATAAAATATATAGCGGTATATTCATGTTCTGCGAGGGCTGGCGGCCAATTTCCCTTAAAGAAATTGCCGCCAAAGCCTGATCAGCTATTGCGCTTGTGTGATGGGCATTACGCCACTTCGCTTGCCACCCGTAGCGCGCACATAAACCCAGCGCAACAGACGGTAGAGCGATCGAAGCATCGTTAGAAACGCAATAGCTTCACCAAAAGTTAGCAAAAATGCCCAGAAGCCGTTCCTGTGCGCCGCGCGCATTTTGAACTTGGTCACCACATTGTCACGCTTGATCTCAATGCTGTCGTAGAAGGTGGGCACTACCAGCAGTGTCAGCAGCGTCGATGTAATGGTGCCGCCAATGATGGCCACTGCCAAGGGTTGGTAGAACTCGCCACCTTCACCCAGACCGATAGCCACTGGCATCATGCCGGCGATCAGCGCAAACGTCGTCATCAGGATGGGGCGCAAACGCACACGACCGGCGTCCATCAGGGCCTGTTCACGATCAATGCCCTCGGCCTCGCGTTTACGGGCCGCGTCCAGCAGCAAAATGGCGTTCTTGGCCACCAAGCCCATCAGCATGATGACGCCAATGAAGCTCATCAGGTTCAGCGTGCCACCGGTGATCAACAAAGCCAGCACCACGCCAATGAGCGACAGGGGTAAGGACAGCATCACCGCCAGCGGTGCGGTGAACGAGCCAAATTGCATCACCAAGATCAGGTACATCAACCCAATGCCCGAGAGCAGCGCAATCAGCATTTGGGTAAACAACTCCTTCTGGTCCTGGCCGGCTCCGCCCAAATCCATGCCGTAGCCTGGCGTGTAGTCGAAAGACTTGGCCAGCTTTACCGCGTCATCGGTCACTTCACCATTGGAGCGCCCCTGCACGTTGGCGGACACCGTGATGTTGCGCTTGCCATTGGTGTGCTCGATACCCGACGGACCCTTACCCATGGTGATGGTCGCGATCTGATCCAGTGGCACCATCATGTTGGTGCCCGATACAGCAATGGGCAGGCGTTCGATATTCTCTTTGCTGACGCGGTCGTCCGGGTCCAGCCGCACCGCCACATCACGGGTCTCGCCGGTGGGGTCTACCCAGTCGCCCACTTCGATACCCGCAAACGCGACACGCAGAGCTTGTGCCGCATCATTGGCCGAGATGCCCATGGAGTTGGCTAGGCCACGGTTGAGTTCGATCTTCAGCTCTTTTTTGGGGTCTTGCTGCGACAAGCCG
>JBDTAG010000196.1:0-3559 GCA_039924745.1 Rhodoferax sp. | reverse complement strand
GTTGTCTTGGTATGGTGGGGTGTTGCACACACCACTGAGGACTCTGTGGATTGTGTCTGGCAATGCTTGGATTATCTTGGGTGCCTGGCTTTTGTACCGTGGTGTTTCGGTCTGGGCGGAGGTACCAAGATTTCTCCGACTTGTTGGAGGCGTGTTGGCGCTATGGGTCGCTTGGGTAGCCGTAGTGCAAGCACGTATCGAAGGTATCAATTTTCTTTTTTCCGTGTTGGTACTCGTTTGGGCAGCAGACATTTTTGCCTACTTCGCGGGCAGAACATTGGGGGGGCGACTCTTCGCTCGTAAGTTGGCTCCTTCCATCAGTCCTGGTAAAACTTGGGAGGGTGCTTGCGGCGGAATGGTGGGCGTTGTTGTGTTCGCATTTGTCTGGCGCTATTTGGATTCTGTGTTGTCACTAGGGGCAGCTAGTCTTTACACGCGCTTGGGATCCGTTCATGTGGCCTTCATGGTGTTGGCGTTACTATTTCTGGCGACCATGAGCATCGTTGGTGATCTTGTGGAATCGCTGTTTAAACGTAGCGCAGGCATCAAAGATAGCAGTGGTTTGTTGCCTGGTCATGGCGGTGTTCTCGATCGCGTGGACGCGTTGCTGCCAATACTTCCGCTGGCGATGATGTTGACGACTGTATGAAAAGTAAAAAAATGCGTGTGGTAGTTTTGGGATCCACTGGTTCCATTGGCGTCAACACGCTCGATGTCATAAGCTGCCACCCCGATCGGTTTGAAGTATTTGCCCTGACAGCTTCTACAAGTGTTGATGCGCTGCTCACCCAATGCGCACGGTACAAGCCCACATTTGCAGTGATGGCCAGTGAGGCGCACGGGCGAGAGCTTCAACGCCGGTGTTCGGCAGAACATCTATCTACGCAGGTTTTATGGGGCACCGATGCAATCTCCATGGTTGCTTCGCACGAACTAGCTGATACCGTTATGGCTGCGATCGTAGGTGCTGCCGGACTTTCGTCTTGTCTGGCCGCAGCACAAGCAGGTAAGCGTCTCTTATTGGCTAACAAAGAGGCTCTGGTGGTTGGCGGCCAATTGTTCATGGATACGGTATCGGCGGGCGGCGCGACTCTACTGCCTATTGACAGCGAGCATTCGGCGGTCTTTCAATCGTTGCCCCAGAATCCACAGGATTGGGCTGCGCGCATAGACAAAATCATATTGACTGCTTCGGGCGGTCCTTTCAGAACCCGGGATCCACTGACTCTGCGCAACGTGACACCTGAGGAGGCTTGTGCACACCCCAATTGGGTGATGGGGCGCAAGATTTCAGTGGATTCAGCAACCATGATGAATAAAGCGCTCGAAGTCATAGAAGCCAAGTTTCTCTTTGGCGTCGCACCAGAGCAAATTCAGGTTGTGATTCATCCGCAAAGCGTAATTCACTCTATGGTGCAATACGTGGACAACTCGGTCGTTGCCCAATTGGGAACGCCAGATATGCGAGGACCTATTGCCTACGGACTCTCGTGGCCTGAGCGTATCGCATCAGGAGCTGGCGCGTTGGATTTCTCGTCGATGGTGGGTTTGAGCTTTGAAACCTTTGCGTCGGAAGACCATAAGAAACGCTATCCGGGGCTTGATTTGTCATGGCAGGTGCTGAAGGCGCCTGCAGGCACGACTGCTGTGTTAAATGCAGCCAACGAAGTGGCTGTTGAGGCCTTTCTGGCGCACAGGATCCGGTTTGACCATATTCACCATGTCAACACTGAGACGTTGAACACTGTTGCACCGCAAGCACCAACTTCTTTGGATGATCTGCTGGCGCTGGATGTGCTTTCCAGGCAGGCTGCCGAACGTGTTATCTCGCGTTTGTCTGTCTAAAGCCTGCGCCCGCTTGACAAGATGTCTGTATTAGCCTTTCTCGTTGCCATTGCGGTTTTGGTTGTTGTGCACGAATGGGGGCATTTTTCAGTTGCGCGCTGGTGCGGGGTTAAAGTTATTCGATTCTCCGTGGGATTTGGCCCAAAACTGTTTGGGTGGACGTCGCGTGTTACGGGGACAGAATTTGTCGTGGGTATGCTTCCCCTAGGAGGCTACGTCAAGATGCTGGATGAGCGTGAAGCACCGGTGGCTATGTCTGAACGCGCAAACGCTTTCAACACGCAACCCTTACGAAACAAGGCTGCCATTGTTTTGGCAGGGCCCGTTGCAAATTTAATCCTGGCTGTCGTTTTATATAGCTGTGTCAATTGGACAGGCATCGAAATGGCGCAACCCATCGTCGGAAAACCTCCGCAAGATTCTGTGTTGGCGGCGGCAGGTTTTGGAGGAGGGGAGCGTATTCTGCGCGTTGGTTTTGAAGATGAACCGCTCGAAGATATTGCTTCATTTGAAGACTTTCGCTGGTGGCTGGCGCGCTGTGCCATTGCGCATCGCAATCTGCAAGTTGAATTCACTGCGCCGCAGAAGCAAACGGCATCGGTTGTACTCTTGACACTCGGTGGTGTTGACGCCAGTAGCGCAGACGGTAAGTTACTCCAAAAAATTGGCGTTATTTCGCCGTTTTCTCAGGCGCGCTTGGGCACCATAGTGCCGAAAGGCGCAGCCGAACAGGCCCATCTTCAGACCGGTGATGTGGTGGTTCGTGTGGATGACACCAAGATCGTTGACAGCACACAACTGTATGAACTGATTCGTGCATCTGGAAACGCTGGAGAACCGCACCCACAGACGTGGCAGATTGAACGGGAAGGTGCGCGCACTACAATTTTGGTCTCTCCTAAGCTGGCGCAAGATAATGGAAAGCCAATCGGACGCATTGGCGCCATGGTTGCTGCACCTCCAGCAATGACCCTGGTGCGTTATGGCCTGCTGGATGGCGTAGAGCGGGCGGCCGTGCGCACTTGGGAAACGTCCACCTTGACATTACGGATGATGGGGCAGATCGTGATCGGGCAGGCCTCATTGAGCAATGTCAGCGGTCCGATTGCTATCGCTGGCTATGCAGGAAAATCTGCTGCCTTAGGCTTTACACAATTTTTGGTCTTTCTTGCCTTAATGAGTGTAAGTTTGGGTGTCCTTAACTTGCTGCCAGTGCCAATCCTCGATGGAGGGCACCTGATGTATTATCTTTGGGAGGCGCTTTCCGGCAAGCCGGTTTCGCAATTGTGGACCGAACGCTTGCAAAAGTTGGGCTTGGTGGTCTTGCTGATGATGATGTCCGTCGCCGTTATGAACGATGTGACGCGTTTGCTGCGGTAACTGACCGAAGCCAACTTCAAATTTCCGGAATACTTAAATTGATAAAAATGCAACTCAATCGTAATTTTCTGCGCCGTGCTTCTGCAGTGGCTGCGTCGCTTTTCCTGCTTCAGAGCGCTTGGGCAGTTGAGCCCTTTACCGTCAAGGACATTCGAGTTGAGGGTTTGCAACGGGCGGAGGCCGGCACAATCTTCGCTTCGTTGCCCGTTCGGGTGGGTGACACCTATAGCGACGATAAAGCCGCTGCATCGATCAAAGCGTTGTTCGGGCTCGGACTATTCAAAGACGTCCGTATTGATGTAAACGATGGAGTACTTGTTGTCATTGTGGAAGA
>JBDTAG010000195.1:0-2934 GCA_039924745.1 Rhodoferax sp. | reverse complement strand
ATGCGAAACCCTAGGTCTGTGTCTTCCCAGTACATGAAGAAGCGCTCTGCATCGAACAGACCTACTTGCGCCAGTGCAGCACGGCGTAACAACACCGAAGCACCAGACACAAAGTCGAGCCGACCAGGTTCCAGCCGGTGGACGGACCTACCTAGCCAAAGGTTGACCCGCCCACCGCCCCACAGTTGAAGTTGGGCTTTTCTCTCCGCATCAAACAGCAGGGAGCCTACAGCTCCCAATGCAGGCTGTTCATTGGCCATCTGCACCATTGCCGTAAGCGCGCCAGGGTCCACCGTTGCATCGCTGTTGATCAGCCAAATGTAGTCTGCACCGTGATCCAAAGCGTGCTGAATGCCTACATTGCAACCTCCACCAAAGCCCAGATTAGCCCCGGTTTGCACTAACTCTATCGAAGGTAATGCTTGTTCAAACTGCGCCACCGAGTCATCGGTCGATCCATTGTCAACCAGTAGGATGTTGAAGTTGCAGTAGACCAAGGCTTGCAAGCTCGCAATACAAGCGCGCGTGTCTCGCCAACCGTTCCAATTCAGAACCACTATTGCGACTCGCTCCATCTGGGCCGGTGCCAACGTACTTCCTGATTGGTTGCCAATAGTTTCAGTGGTTTTAGACGCCATATAACCTTCGCGCAGCGAAGTGCAACAGTACCCAATCCAACGCTACACGCGCGACCCAAGCCAGTGCGGCTCCTACCAAGCCAAATCTCGATGTCAACATCCACAATGCCACCACATATAGAAACAACTCGATCACATGAAAGATGGCCGTCAGACGCGGGTTGCCCTTAGCATGCAGTAGCGTGTAGGGAACCGTTGCTAGCGCGTTAATCCACACTCCGACGCACAGAATCAGCGCAATTGGCAATGCGGAATGGGCAAAGGCAGGGGAGATCCAGATGGCAAGCGATGGGTACGCCAGTGCTGCGGCCAACACGCTAACTGCCAGCATCACTGCACCTACACGGCGGTAAGTTTGGCGGTACGCGCGCGCTGTTTCAGCACTTCCCATGGATGCCAAAACCGGCAATAACGCTGCTGTTAGTGCCGACGGTATCAACAATAAACGCAGCAAGACATCTTGCGGAATGGCATATAGGGGCAGTTGATCCGCACCTACGGCTGCACTGACGAAGAACCGGTCTCCATAAACCATCAGCGGGCCCACGATTCCTGTCACCGAAACCCATACCCCGTAGTTCCATAAAGTTTGCACATGGCGCCTAGCAAAGCCTGTGCCTCCGGCGAACAGACTCACCCGCAACTGAAGGGCCATACCCACCACAACCAGAAATCGAGCGCCCACGAGATAAATAGCGATCGGCCCCAGGCGCGGCCCATGTGCATACACCGACCATGCCGGCAAGACGAACATCATGGCGCCCAATAGGATGCGGCTCACGTTTGATGCAGCGAAACGGTTCATGCCTTCCAATGCACCCCGTAAACCGCTGGCCAGCGTGGTGGGGAACACACCCACGGCGGCCACAGTGAATGCCAGTCTGGCGTCATCTTGCAAGTTTGGGCTTATTTTCAACCAATGGTCTGCCAAGCCAGGTGCCAACAGCCAGATTGCCAACACGCCCAACAAGCCGGCACCGCATGCCAGCAACATGCCAGCCCGCAACGTAGGCCCGGTATCCACGGATTGCCCCCGGGCTTGAAGCTGGCTGAGCTGCACAGTCAAAGCACGACCTACGCCCATGTCAAATACACTGAAATATCCAATGAGCCCCCAAACCAGGGTCAGTACACCAAATGCCTCGCTACCCAAGCGGTGTAAGGTGAATGGAATCAGCAGCAGCGCTGCCGCCATCGGTATGGCAGTGCCCGCCAAATTCCAAAGAGTATTTCGTTTGAGTGACATGGTGTTCTTGATCGACTGGTGTTTACCGGAAATCGGTATCGCCCGACATCAACCACCATTTGTCCTTCAACATGTCCACGCGCGGATCATCGGTCCAGCAACTGGTCGGGATGAATACATTTAGGTCCTGCTCCTTCCCATCGCAAGCTACGAACGTTGGTGCGTAGTTGGTCGTGATCCAGCAATATAAATAAGGTAGCGACCAAAGAGCGGTCATGCGCCGTGCCTGGTCTATCACCAATGGCAGGTTGTCCAAAGGCGCAATAACATCGAGAAGCTCACAAGAATCTTCCAAACGACGCATTGCCAACACGCCCAACGCTTTGCCAGTCAACCGCGATTTCACCGCAAGAACGTCGTAGTGGTTATGCGGATGGTCGAAATACCTGTGTTCTATGTAACTCCAGTCGCGCAAGCCCACTACGCCCTGGCCCAAGTCGCTCGCCATCGCATCCCAGAGTGATTCAAGCACTGCCTTGTCTTCGGCATTTTCTCTTGCCAAGGCTTGGACACGTGTGCGCAAACGCGGTCTGGGCGCTGACGGTGTCCAGCGCACCTCGGCCATCTTTCCAGCTTTGGTATACAGACCCATTTTTTCGGCCACCAGCATCGCACGCTCGGTTGGAAACCCGAATGCAACCGGGCCATAGAGTTCTGCCGTGGTAGCTGCTGTCAACAGAAACGGGCCTTGCCGCGTCATAACCCCGCGCTCTTTTGGGTGCACCATTACGTCACTTCCACCGTAGGCCCACTCAGGCTTTCCGAACATCAGTATTTCGCGGTACATGCCGCCGTAATGGGCGACCAGTTCACCATTGCGGCTAGCCAGCACCGCGTTGCCATGCCCATTGGAATACTTCCAAGCCCACAATTCAGGGCTAAGGGGGTGTCCAAAAATCTCTTCAAAAAGCACCGCAATTTCCGGATAGTCGCTATCGCGTAGATGGCGCAGCTGCCAGCGAGGCGTCTGGGTTTTGCGAAAGGCGCGCACAAATTTTCCGGCGGCACCCATGGATGCGTCAATTTCCAAATCGATTTGAGTAAACCCGC
>JBDTAG010000194.1:0-3128 GCA_039924745.1 Rhodoferax sp. | reverse complement strand
CGTGGGCTGGTCAATGTCGTACTTTGGCATGGCAGGTTTGATGGCATTGTGCACAATCGCGACGCTGTTTGCAGTGGAGCCGGTCCGTGCCGATGTCGTCATGCACCACAAGCCTCCGCTTTGGACGTTGCGCGGCCTTGCCGACGCAGTTGTCGGTCCGTTCGTTGATTTCTTTGCCAAGCACAAGCGTGCCGGACTGGTCATGCTGTTGATGGTCGCGCTGTATCGCCTGCCTGACTTCGTGATGGGGCCAATGTACAACCCGTTCTACCATGACCTCGGGCTCACCAAAGACACGGTCGCGTGGGTAAGAGGCTCTTCAGGCTTGATCGCCACGTTCATCGGCATCGGAGCGGCCGGCATCAGCGCCGTGCGACTGGGTTTGTTGCCCACTCTGATCGCAGGTTTGGTACTAGAGGGCTTGGGCACAGCGGCATTCGCCTTGCTCACCCTCAACGCCAGTACTGAGGTTTTTGCCGCGGTAATGACGCTCGATGCATTTGCCCAGGCTTTTGCCGGGGTCGCGCTAGTCACCTATATGTCCAGCCTCACAAGCTTGGGCTATACCGCCACACAGTATGCGATGTTGTCTTCTACCTATGCATTGCTCGGGAAGTTTTTGAAGGGGTTTTCTGGAATCGCAATTGAAACACTCACACCGACCCATGGGCTGCTCGGGGCCTATGCGACAGCTTTTATGGCAACAGGCCTTACCGCAATCCCCCCCATGTTGCTTTTGGCACTGCTGTGGCGCATGCAGCGGAAGACCGCGTAACGGGCAGCGGCCTGCTGTTTACTTAACTTTACAGTCACTTCAGCCCCCGCGCACATGCCATCGCGCTTAGAGATATAGACTCCGTTCATGAGCCAACACCTGTTAATGATCGAAGACGACTCCCGCCTAGCTGCCATGGTCGCGCAGTATCTGGAGCAATCCGGTTTTACCGTGAGTTGCGCCGGCGACGGCGCCAGTGGCATGGCCCAACTGAATAGTCCCAGCAAAAGCGTATCAACCGATCTGGTGATTCTGGATTTGATGCTGCCGGACATGGAAGGCTTGGAGGTTTGTCGCCGTATCCGTTCGCTGCCATCCAACCTTGCGCAAGTACCGGTGCTGATGTTGACGGCCAAAGGCGACGCAATGGATAGGATCATTGGTCTGGAAATTGGCGCTGATGATTACCTGCCCAAACCGTTTGAGCCGCGCGAATTGTTGGCCCGTATCCGCGCCGTGCTGCGTCGCAAGGGAGAGAACCCTTCCAACGACCAACTGACATTGCGCTTTGGTGGCTTGGAAATTGACCGCGACGCGCGCACCGTGGCCATCCACGGCGCGCTCTGCGATCTGACCTCGTACCAATTTGACTTGCTGGTGGCATTGGCTGAACGCGCTGGACGTGTCTTGACGCGTGACCAAATCATGGAAGCTGTGCGTGGCCGAGAGCTGGATGCCTTTGACCGCTCAATTGATGTGCACATGGGCCGTATTCGTGCGGCGATTGAAGTGGACCCTAAAGCACCCAAACGGATTCTTACTGTTCGGGGTGTGGGCTACGTTTTTGCCCGTCAACAAGACTGAAAAAACGTACTCGCCTGGGCGTAGACGATGAACCGGCTGTATGTACGTATTTGGCTGGCCGTGGTTTTTGCTGTTGCGGTACTGACTTTGTTGGTGGGTTGGGCTTGGCGCATGGCCGCAGAAGCCCCGTTAAGAGAAGTTGTGGCGCGCAATGAGGCAGGTGAGGTCATTGGTCGCGGCCACGCGCGCTTGGGACGATCTGCGGCATCGCCTAGTTGGGTCATGCCTTCAAAGACACAGGGAACACGTCCACCTCTTACTCCCGCCGAGATTGCAACCGAACGGTCATCGGGGTCTTGGATGGGCGAAGACCCTCCGCCAGAACCCCGGGGTCGGTATGGTGCCGGACCCGAGTTTGACGTGCAAATGCATGACGGTCGGGTTTTACATATCCATTTACCCAGACCGCCGCAGTCCAATTGGCGTGCTCCCTTTGGTTTTTTCTGGACTCTAGGTTTGGTGGGTGTAGCAGTGGCACTGGCAACTTACCCAATCGTGCGCCGACTTACACGGCGGCTGGAGTCCCTTCAAAACAGTGTCAAAAAGTGGGGCGATGGCGATCTGAGTGCACGCGTTCCCGTAGTGGGTGGCGATGAGGTGGGCTTTCTGGCAACGCGTTTCAATTACGCGGCGCAGCAAATTGAAACTTTGGTCAACACCCGCGACGCCTTGTTAGCGTCGCAAAAGTCCCTATTGGCCAATGCATCCCATGAATTACGCTCACCACTGACCCGTATCCGCATGGGGTTGGAATTTATGGTCAAACCCACGGACGAAGCAGGTGGGCTCGCCAAAGACGAAATTACCCGCAACATTGCTGAACTCGATCAACTGATTGATGAAATCCTGCTGGCTAGCCGACTGGACGCAAAGGAAGCCGATCTGGGCACTATCGAACCAGTAGATTTACTGGGGCTGGCTGCAGAAGAATGTGCACGAATGGATGCGATTCTGGAAATAGACGTACCCAATGGTGAACTGATGGTTCCTGCAGTGAGCAAGCTAATGCGCCGGGCCGTGCGAAACTTGCTTGAGAATGCCAGACGTTACGCAGACGGTCAGCCAACCCTGACGCTAAGCCAGGATGGTGCACTGGCAAGTATCCGCGTGTGTGACAACGGCCCTGGTGTGCCGGAAGCCTTTCAGACACGCATTTTCGAACCCTTTTACCGGTTACCAGGCGCCTCCGAGCGCCATGGCGGCGTAGGGTTAGGATTAGCGTTGGTACGGTCTATAGCCCTTCGCCACGGTGGCTCTGTGACCTGTACCAACCGAGCCAGCGGTGGTGCGAGTTTCGAAATCAAAGTACCCATGGACATGATTAGCGCCTAATTGCCCGGCCGCAATCTGCTCAGTTTCTTGTTTTGGCGTTGGTTTTTCTGTCTATTTGGTCAAAAACCACATAAACAGGGGATACCGTATTTGCCTAGCCCACCTTACAGTTGATCTAACTGCTGTCACAGTCCATGCGAACAGAGCAAAGCCTGATACGAGGCCGTTCTCAAAGAATCCAACGACGTCCCTTTCGGGGGACTTTTACAAAGCCACC
>JBDTAG010000193.1:0-3224 GCA_039924745.1 Rhodoferax sp. | reverse complement strand
GGGTGGACCAGCCCCAGTGCCACCAAACCATAAATGGGCTCAACCGAGTCGATCGTATGGCCTCCCGCAATGGGAATACCCGCCGCCTTGCACACCGCAGCGCCACCCGCCAATATCTGGCCGATCGTCTCCACCGACAGCACGTTGATCGGCATACCCACCAGCGCGAGCGCCATGATGGGTGTTCCGCCCATGGCATATACATCAGAGATCGCATTGGTGGCCGCTATCCGACCAAAGTCGAAGGGGTTGTCCACTATCGGCATGAAAAAGTCCGTGGTGGCGATCAGCGCCTGCTCCGCGTTGAGCTGGTAGACCGCCGCATCGTCGGCCGTTTCTATGCCCACCAACAGCTCAGGTGGCAGCGGCATTGCGGTGGTGGTCTTGAGGATTTGCGATAGAACACCAGGCGCGATCTTGCAGCCACAGCCGCCACCGTGCGAGAGGGACGTGAGACGGGGTTCGTTGGACGGTATGGACGGAATCAGGGCAGCAGACATGGCGTGTGGTTGTGCAAGTAAAAGATGCACCCAGTATCCCAAAACACCCCGGACAAGGATCGTAACTACCAAGGTGCAGTATCCCTACAGGGCGCGTGTTGCGGTTGACAGCCGCGGCTTGGCAAATTAAACTTTGTATTTGAGAATAGTTCTCAGTTGTATTTAATTTTGACGTGACGTTTGGCTATGACTTACAAGACAATTTTGGTTACAACGCTGTTGTGCGCAATGGGAACGGCATCGGCAGACGGGTTGGCGCAAACCACCAGCGGCGGCGCAATAACGGTCTACAACGCCCAGCATGCCAGTCTAACTAAGGCCTGGGTGGAAGGATTCGAGCACGACACCGGTATCAAAGTCACCATTCGCAATGGTGGCGACACTGAGCTGGGCAACCAGCTGGTGCAAGAGGGTGCCAACACACCGGCCGATGTGTTTCTGACTGAAAATTCACCCGCCATGACGCTGGTGGAATCGGCTGGGTTGCTGGCTCCGCTAAACCCGGCAACATTGGCGCAGGTGCCCGCACATTTCCGCTCTGGCACGGGCCAGTGGACCGGCATTGCGGCCCGTAGCACCGTGTTTATCTACAACAAGGTGAAGATGAATGCAAGCCAGGCCCCCAAGTCGTTGCTGGACTTGGCCACCCCCGCCTGGAAAGGGCGTTGGGCCGCAGCTCCGGCGGGCGCCGATTTTCAGGCTATTGTCAGCGCGCTGCTGGAACTCAAAGGCGAGGCCATCACGCTGAACTGGCTCAAGGGCATGAAAGAAAACGCCAAGACCTACAAGGGCAATGGCGTGGTGTTGAAGGCGGTCAATACGGGTGAAGTGGATTCTGGCGTGATCTACCACTACTACCGCGTCAGCGACCAGGCCAAAACAGGTGAAAACAGCAACAGCACCGGCACCTACTACTTCCGAAACGAAGACCCGGGCGCATTTGTCAGTATTTCTGGCGGTGCCGTTTTGGCGGCCAGCAAGAACAAACCGCAAGCGCAGGCATTCATCCAGTGGATCACCGGCAAGGGAGGGCAAGAGATCCTCAGAACCGGCAGCTCTTATGAGTACGCGGTCGGTGTGGGCGCTGCATCCAACTCCAAACTGGTGCCGATGGCGGAGTTGCATGCGCCGAAGTTGGAGCCGTCCAAACTCAACAGCAAAAAGGTTGCCGAGTTAATGACGCAAGCCGGTCTCCTGTAGGCGTTGAAGGTTTCATTGCTGACAGTGACTTCCTTGGCCGCAAACAGCGAAACCGCTGGCGCAACACAACCAACTAGCGCGCCGCGATTTACCACCGGGTACTCGGCCGCCAGACCCGGTGCCACGCCGTGGCTGCTTGTAGCTGCTGTGGCTGTGACCCTGTGTGCGCTGCTGCCCCTCGGATTTGTTGTGTGGGTGGCCATACAAACTGGGTGGGACACGGTTGTCTCACTGGTTTTTCGCCCCCGGGTAGGCGAACTGCTTGTCAATTCCGCGCTGCTGGTTTGCTGCACCATTCCGCTGTGTGCAGTGTTGGCCATCGTGCTAGCCTGGCTGACGGAACGCAGCGACCTACCCGGTAACCGACTTTGGTCATGGCTGGCCGTTGCGCCGTTAGCCGTACCCGCCTTTGTGCAAAGTTATGCTTGGATCACCGTTGCGCCCGGGTTGGGTGGTTTAAGCGGCGCGGTACTCGTCTCAGTCTGCGCGTATTTTCCATTTTTGTATTTGCCACTGGCTGCCGCATTGCGGCGCCTCGACCCAGGTGTGGAAGACGCAGCCTCGGCCTTGGGCCTGCCACCGTTGCAAGTTTTTTTGCGTGTGGTCTTGCCACAGTTACGTCTGGCACTGTGTGGCGGATCGTTGTTGATAGGCCTGCATTTACTGGCCGAATACGGTTTGTACGTGATGATCCGCTTCGATACGTTTACAACCGCCATCGTTGACCAATTTCAATCCAGCTACAACGGCCCCGCCGCCAGCATGTTGGCCGGCGTGCTGGCGGTGTGCTGTCTGGCGCTACTGGCCGGTGAACATGTGGCACGCGGCAACGAGCGCTATGCGCGGGTCGGCACTGGCGCCCCGCGGATGCCGAACCGGCAGCGCTTGGGTAGGTCAACCTTGCTGTGCCTGCTAGTGCCGGGGTTGGCAACCGCTTTGGCATTGGGTGTTCCGCTCGTAACGTTGTGCCGGTGGCTGTATAGAGGTGGCAGCGGTGTGTGGAATATGTCCGAAATCTCAGCTTCCGTTGCACAGACTTTGGGTCTGGCAACCGGTGCGGCTGTATTGACCACACTCGTTGCCATACCCATGGCCTGGCTTTCGATTCGCACACCCGGCCGTATGCAGCGGGTACTGGAGACCGGCAACTATGTTGTCGGAGCTTTACCTGGCGTAGTCGTAGCTTTAGCACTGGTAACCGTTACGGTTCGCTTACCCATTTACCAAACCACCGTGACCGTCTTGTTGGCTTACGCCATTTTGTTTTTGCCACGTGCGTTGGTCAGCTTGCGGGCCGGTATATCCCAAGCACCCTTAGAACTGGAGCAAGTGGCCCGCAGTTTGGGTCGCACGCCCGTCGGAGCCTTGTGGACCGTCACACTGCGTCTGGCCGCACCGGGCGCGGCGGCCGGCATGGCCATGGTCTTTCTTGGCGTCACCAACGAGTTGACTGCTACGTTGATGCTGGCTCCCAATGGCACGCAAACCCTGGCCACCAGCTTCTGGAGCTACAGCGGAGAGCTG
>JBDTAG010000192.1:0-7511 GCA_039924745.1 Rhodoferax sp. | reverse complement strand
TCCGGCACCTTCTCCGACGGGGAGGGGCATTTCCCGACAGGTTGGTATCTGCGCAATCCACCGGGCTCCAGCCACCAGCCCTACAGTGAGGCGGGCGCGGTCATCTTCGTCAAGCTACAGCAAATGCCAGCGCACGAGCAAACACCCGTGCGCACCAACACCCACGACCCGGCTGCCTGGCGCAACGAACACGGACGCGAGATCTGTCCGCTGTTTGCGGGCGACCACGAACAGGTCTGCCTGCTACGCCTCGCACCGCACCAAAGCCTTTTCACACAGCCGATGAACGGTGCGGAGTTGATGGTGCTGGCGGGCGACGTGATGATGAATACCCAAGCCTACGAACGCGGTAGCTGGATGCGCTTTCCGACGGGCGATTCACCCGGGATTGCCGCCGGTGCCAACGGTGCCACCGTCTATTGCAAGACAGGCCACCTTGCCGGTATGGCGGTAGAGGCATGAGCATGCAAACCGCACGCATCGCCATCGTCGGCGCAGGACTGAGCGGTCTGTATGCCGCTTGGTTGCTGGAGCGCCAAGGCATCCGGGACTATGTGCTGCTGGAGGCGCGGGACAAGCCGGGTGGACGCATCGCATCCGTCTCTGCGTCGGGACACGCTGTGCCCAATGCCGCGACGGTGGATGCCACCAACCGCTTCGATCTGGGTCCAACCTGGTTCTGGCCCGACTACCAGCGCGAATTGCACCAACTCGTCGATGCGCTGGGCCTGCAACGCTTCGCGCAATTCGAGACGGGCGACATGGTGGTGGAGCGCTCCCCCGACGCGCCCCCCACACGCATGCGCGGGTATGTGAACACGCCAGCCTCGATGCGCCTGGTGGGTGGCATGGGCGCATTGGTCGACGCGCTGCGTCGCACGCTAGACCCGGCGCGCATCAGCACCGGTCAGACGGTGCGCCGTTTGCGCACCACGGTGTCGCATGTCGAGCTGGACAGCGAAGACGCCACTGGCCTCGCCACGACCTGGCGCGCGGAACACGTGCTGCTGGCGCTACCACCGCGCCTCGTCGAGAACACCATCACCTTCGAGCCGCCCCTGCCACCAACGCTGGCCCAGCAGTGGCGCGCGACGGCGACGTGGATGGCGTCGCACGCCAAATACATCGCCATCTACGACACGCCGTTTTGGCGCGATCACGGTTTGTCTGGCGAAGCCCGTAGCGCACGCGGGCCGCTGGGCGAGATCCACGACGCCTCCATGCCCGGTGGTCATGCAGCGCTGTTCGGCTTCTTCGGCGTGCCCGCCCATGTGCGCCAGAGCGTGACCGAAGATGTGTTGCGCACGCATTGCCGCGCGCAGTTGGTGCGGCTGTTCGGACCGCAGGCGGCGACACCACGCGCCGACGCCATCAAGGACTGGGCGCAGGACCGCTACACAGCCACCGCCGCCGACCTGGACGCTGCAGGGCACCACGCCGAGGCCCCCACCACCACGGCTGCGGACGGCCCGTGGCGCGGACGCCTGACGGGCATCGCCAGCGAGTGGTCACTGCAATTTCCGGGCTATGTCGCCGGTGCCGTTGAGGCCGCCGGTCTGGGCGTGCAGGCGCTGATGGTGTAGCCACAACTGCGTCTAGCGCGAGATCGGCCTTGACGACGCCCGGCAGCTTGTCACCCAGCGCGGTCGGCAGCACGGCCCATCCGCATCAGTCGACGCTGCACGACAAATGGTGCAGATAGCGGCCAGTGGCGCGAACCTGCTGGACACCAAGCCTGCGCGCAAGAAGCTGGCTTCAACCCGGTGAAATTGGTGGAGGATGGCAATGCACGCAAGGTGTGCCAAGGTAACGGCCACGCCTCATTCGCTCCAAAGCTTCTGAATCAACGCGCATTCGCCAAGCCAGCCATTTCGCCCAACCATCGGTATGTGGGATGGCTCGCGCAGTATCCTGATCAAGGTGCCTCGTACGATCAACCGCTAACGCTCGTTTTGGAGGATGAAAGCAACCATCTTTAGGAATTTTCCGGCAGCTTTGGCATGGTGCTTGGATGGTGTTTCGCATCCGAGCCAAACACAGTGACCTTCACGTAGAGTTTTCCGCATGGGCGTGGTCCTGTTGCCTTCGAAACACGCCGCATACTGGACGGCATGCTGGTCCGACATTTCAAAATAGGCTTTTGCGTGAGGCGGGTCACGCCAAGCAAACCCAGCAATGGATTTAAATGCGCGAAATGTCGGTCTCGCGCTTATCGCTTACGGTCCAGTAGCCGCTGCGTCCGTAATGCTCGTACAAACGAACCTCGTCCCCGCGCAGTAATTTGGTGGCTGAATCGTATGCCGGCGCATCTTCGACGGCTTGGCGAGTCAGCTTGACCGCCACGGTGCGGTCTGCCCAATTCACACTGTCAATCCACTGTGGTGCAACGAGCATCTGATGGCCTAGCCACCAATTGCTGGTGTCAACTATGAGGTAGCGCACGGCCCAGGTTTCGTCGTCGATGAGCATGCCGCATACATGGCCAATGTCTCCGTCGCTGGCGTGGATGTGGTAGCCCGTAACAACGTCCGCGCTACGCAGATGCGGGTCGGCGTTGTCTTCGTCGCGCGCTTCTGCACTCAATCTGGCGTTTTCGACCTCTTCCGCTATGTCCCGCTGGGTCCCAAAGCCCCCTGTACTTGACATCACCATATTGGGATACATGCCCGCACCCCAGTAACCGATACCACCCCAATATTTTGGATAGCCGTAATACCCGGAGTATTCCATCTCATGTTGTCGCGTGACCGGCTTTGCGGAATCGAACCCTGGACTGTTTTCAACCTGTTGCTTGGTAATTGAGACAGGCAATTGCCGCGTCTCCCAGTTGGGAGTGCCGACCGCCATCGGTGAGATCAATACTTTGCGACCAGAAAGCCAGCCGCCGGTATCAACGACAAGATAGCGCACAACCCAGGCCTGGTCATCAAAATACACGTCTTTAACGTGGCCGACCTCACCGTCGGTAGCACCGATGGCGTAGTCGTGCAGTTCTTTAAGATTTCGCAACATAAATTTACTCCTTGAAAATAGGACCATGGTGACCGTTTCGAGCCTTGGTGCAAACCAATCGCTCAATACCGTCTATCTGCTGACCATGACTATGGAGTCCTAACATTTAGCGGTCTGTTCGCAAGCACACCTATGGATGTGTGGCTCATCGCACCGACGCCTGCAATCGTTTCGCGTATCTTGAATAGGCTTTTAGAGGCAGACCTACGGCAAGCTGCTTGTCTACCCTGCACCTCACAAACACCTTCACTATTTTTTGAAAGAAAACTGCTATGACAATGAAAATTTTGATGGTTCTTACCTCTCACGACAAGCTTGGCAACACGGGCCGCAAAACCGGTTTTTGGCTCGAAGAGTTCGCCGCACCGTACTACGTTTTCAAAGACGCGGGGGCCGCGGTCACCCTGGTTTCTCCCTTGGGTGGCCAACCCCCACTAGACCCCAAAAGCGATGAAGCATCGGCGCAAACCGATGCCACCCGTCGCTTTAAAGCGGACGCTGCTTCTCAGGCGGCATTGGCCAGTACGGGCAAGTTGTCTGCAGTGAAGCCTTCCGAATTTGACGCCGTCTTCTACCCTGGTGGTCACGGCCCCCTGTGGGATTTGGCAGAAGACACTGCATCGACCGCGTTGATCGCAGCGATGATTGCTGCGGGCAAACCTGTCGCCGCGGTGTGCCACGCACCGGGTGTTTTGCGGCACGCGAAAACTGCCGATGGGCAACCGCTGGTTAAGGGCAAATCGGTGACGGGTTTTACCAATACGGAAGAGGCGGCAGCTGGGTTGACGGATGTTGTGCCGTTCCTCGTCGAAGACATGCTCAAAGAACACGGTGGCAATTATTCCAAAGCGGCGGACTGGCAGCCCCACGTGGTTACGGATGGCTTGCTGATTACCGGGCAAAACCCCGCTTCGTCTGAACCGGCTGCCAAGGTGCTGTTGGCAAAGCTTCAAGCAGCATAAATTGGCGACGGCGGCTACCATTGGGTTGTAAAAACCCATTGATAACCGCCGTGACTGACTACCCTTTTACCAGCGCAACTGCGCTCGCGCAGGCAATCTCTTCAAAACAGGTATCGCCGGTCGAACTCATGCGCAAATGTCTGGAACGGC
The DNA here is from genome assembly GCA_039924745.1 of Rhodoferax sp. Taxonomy (GTDB): domain Bacteria; phylum Pseudomonadota; class Gammaproteobacteria; order Burkholderiales; family Burkholderiaceae_C; genus Allorhodoferax. Next base: position 3,387 of record JBDTAG010000192.1, on the reverse strand, counting down.
AAGAAGCGCTAGAGCCAACACTCAACTGTTTTGTAACGACTACACCCGAAAGTGCCATGGCAGAGGCGCGGCGCGCAGAGCAAGCCGTTATGGACGGAGCGGGGTTGGGCGCGCTGCATGGCGTTCCGATATCGGTCAAAGACCTGATTGCCGTGGGTGGTATCCGCCAGACTTTTGGTTCGCGCACCTTGGCCGACAACCTGGCGGTTGCCGATGCGCCGTCGGTAGAGCGTGTCAGGGCTGCAGGCGCATGCATCATCGGCAAAACAACAACCACAGAATTTGGATGCAAGGGCGGCGGCCCTTCGCCGCTCACCGGCATTACGCGCAACCCGTGGGACCTGAGCAAAACCCCAGGCGGCTCCAGCCTGGGGGCAGCCAGTAGTGTGGCCGCGGGGGTTACACCTTTTGCACTTGGCACTGACGGCGGTGGCTCGGTGCGCTTGCCCAGCGCATTTAGCGGTCTCTTCGGCATCAAGGCGCAGTTCGGTCGCGTACCCGTGTTCCCCGTATCCGCCACGCCGACACTGGCCCACGTCGGTCCCTTGGCCCGCACCGTACGCGATGCAGCCTTGTTGCTCGGCGTGATTTCTGGTCATGACAGGCGTGATCCTTTCAGTCTGGCCGGCGATGTGCCTGACTTTTTAGGCGCCTGCGACCGTCCTGTCAGAGGGATGCGCATTGCGTGGTCGGCAACGCTTGGGTACGGGCGGCCGCAAGAGGATGTTGTCGCAGCTTGCGAGGCGGCTGTCCATGTACTGGCCGGGCTCGGCTGCGACATTGTGGAGTGGGACAGAATGTCAAACGAGGGCGCTGACGACATCACGCTGCGCGATCCCATTGACCTGTGGATGGCTGAGTTTTACGCCGGTGTGGGAACGCGACTCCAAAGCGCCATGCGCAACTCAAGAGACCTGCTGGACCCAGCCGTCGCACAGATGTTGGACCCGGCTCTGGAGCAGTCTATTGAAGACTATTACACCAAGGTTTTCAGGCGCTATGAGTTTCGCGAGCGCATGCGCGCCAAGTTTGAATCGATAGACCTGTTGTTGACGCCCACTACACCGTGCACCGCATTTGCGGCAGACGCCAACGCGCCGCCATGGTCAGCCCACAACATCATTTCATGGATGTCTTACACCTACCCCTTTAATTTGACCGGTCAACCCGCAGCGTCCATACCCATAGGCTTCAGCGCTTCAGGGTTGCCGATAGGCATGCAAATGGTTGCGAAGATCAACCATGAAACCGACATCTTCCGGGCAGCTGCGGCGTACGAGCAAGCGATGCCTTGGGCGACAAAATTCCCTGCGGCGGTTGCACCTACAGGCTTGTAATGCGACTTCACGCTCAATGGTTCTGAACGCGAAACGCGTGGAAGAATGGCGTAGAAAATAGCACTTTAGACAATGAGGTCCTTGTGAATCCATCCGCTCCCCATGCCGAACTTATCGCTTCTTTCAAAAGAGCGCAGGCTGATGCCGCGCACAAGTTTGGATTGATCCAAGTTGTTGCAAAAAAAGGCCCTGCAGCCATTCAGGCAGCCACAGAAACAGCAGCCAAAGCCGCGAAGCGCAGGGATTCGTTTGCGAAAAAGTTGAATGCTCTGGGCGTGGTCTACAACGGTGAATGAGTGCCCTGAATGACAATGCGCACCCCTACAGTGCGCATGTCAGGTCGACTAGCCAAACACGCGAGCACGTGCCAGCGCACCCAGCCGTTCGGTGATGGCGAAGAACTCTTCCACCGTCTGCTCAATGATCTCTTGCGCGGATTTGATTTCGGTGATCAAGCCGACGGTCTGGCCCGCCAGTGCCGGTGCGGCTTCCATGTTGCCGCCAAAATAAACGTCCTGAATACCTTTGAAGGTATCGGGCGGCATCAGGCCGGCTTCGTGTATCTGCTTTGTGCGCTCAGACTTCAGGGCACGTATGCAGGGCGAGGCCTTGGTGTTCAAAATCCAGGTGCCTGTCTCTTTGGCTGACACGATGGCATTCTTGTAGTTGGCATGCACGGGGCTCTCGGTGCAACTGACGAAGCGGGTGCCCATTTGTATGCCTTCTGCACCACAGGCAAACGCAGCGGCCATGCCGCGCCCGTCGCAAATGCCGCCTGCGGCAATCATGGGCACATTGACTCTGGCGCGGATGGCTTGCAGCAACACCAGGGTCGAGACTTCTTCGGGGTTCTTGAATCCGCCGCCTTCACTGCCCTCCACCACCAGGCCGTCGATGCCCGCGTCCACACACTTCATCGCGGTGTCCACCGTGGGCACGGCGTGGTAGACCGTGATGCCCGCATCGTGCAGCGGGGCGATGAACTTGGACGGGCTGCCGGCTGACGTGGTGACAAACTTGACCCCGCTGGTGCAAACGAACTTGAGCATGGCGTCGTCTTGCAAAAAGCGGATGGGCAGGTTGACGCCGAAGGGCAATCCCAGCGCCGCCATGCGGGTGATTTCTGCCTGGCAATTGGCGGTCTCGCCCGACGACGTTTCGATGATGCCCAAGCCCCCGGCGCGTGACACCGCAGACGCCAGCGCCGTGCGTGCGATCCAGCCCATGGGGGCCTGAACGATGGGATATTTGGCACCGGTGTGTGCGAGAACGCGATTCATATTGCTTCCTTAAAATTGACGGGCTGACCACCCTCGTACAACACCAGCCCGCGGTACACCGCGCTGTGCCCCGGCGTGGGGACGCCGTGCTCCAGACCCAGCGCATGTACCCGGCCCGACAGCCAGCGCAATTCCAGCGGTTTACCGCGCTCCAGGTCTTCGGACATCGACGAGCGAAAGGTGTGGGGCATGGACGCCAGCTTGGTCATGATCTCGTCGGCCAGGTCGGTGCGGGTCACCTGGCCCACCGCCCGCCCCACCGCGACCGATTCGTCGACCAGTTGGCGCTGCAGGATGCGTGTCTCAGGGTGCGCCAGGATCTGGCCCATGTTGGCGCGCAACAGCGAGGTGGTGCCGGACAGCGCAGTCAGCGCGATAAACTTCTCCCAGAGCGTCACCGCAATGGCGTCACTGGGCTTGGCGTCCAAGCCGACCGCACGGTCGCAGGCGGCGAAAAAATTCGCCATCACCGGGTCACCCTGGGCCGCATCGGCCACGACCATGTGCAGGCCGCCGGGGCTGCGAATGACGCCGGGCCGGTCAATCACGGCCGATACATAGATCACCCCACCGCGCACCTTGGCGCCCTGCACGTGGGGCGTGATCATATCCACGCTGTCGATGCCGTTTTGCAGGGTCAGGATGCGCGTCTCGGGGCCTATCATCGGGGCCAGCATGCGCGCAGCCGATTCGGTGTCGCCCAGCTTGACGGCAAAGATGATCAGGTCCACCGGGCCCACCATGGAGGGCTCTTGCACCGCATTAACCGT
>JBDTAG010000191.1:0-4169 GCA_039924745.1 Rhodoferax sp. | reverse complement strand
GCAATTCGTTGTCGCGTGCTGCGCTGCTGGATACCTCTTGGCGCAATTTTCCAATCACCTCGGCTGCTGCGCGCGGCGCTTCGGATGCCGTTTCAATGAGACGGGCAATGGGGTCTTCCAGTGCGGTTCCCAGAGTCGTCAAATGGCCTGTGAGTGCAGTTTGCAATTCGCCCAAGCGCTCCACCGCAGCGTTACCGCGCACCACCTCCGCATCGCGCAGTGCGCTGAGTTCTGTGCGCAGTGTGCTGACAGCCTCTTCCATGCGTGCGTTGTGCTGTTGGGTCCAATCGGCTTCCGACGCGATGCGTGTACGTGCCAATTCTTCGGCGCCCGCCGTCAGCTTTGCGATGCCGTCCAGCGTCTTGCTGGTGCTGGCTTGCGAATCCGCGGTGGTCTGCTGCCACTCGTTTTTGAGCCCTACGGCCATGGCATGTAAAGACGCTGTCCAGGCTTCCAGGCGCTGGCGGTCGCTGCTGGCATGGTCCGCCTGCAGTGCGGCATATGCATCTTGCACCGAAGCGACTAGCGTGCCAGAACGCTGCTCAAACGTGCGCCCGAACGCATCCAACGATTGATCCATTTTGGTCACCAGCATTCCATTGGTACGCTCTTGGTTCACCAGCGCGGCGTTCCATGTGTCCGTCACCGTAGAAGCCGTCGCGCCAAAACGTGCAGACACTCCATCCAACTGGGTTTGGGTGGTGTCCGCCAACCGTTCGTGCAGCGTCTTGGCTTCTTGCGCAATCCTGGCCATCGTGGTTTCAAACACGGGCGTGATGCTGGCGCTAACCGCGTGGGCGCTCTGCGACAAGCTGTCGCGCAGCGATTGGCCGACGGAGCTAGCCAACTCGGTGTAGACGCCCTGCACGCCAGTATGGAAATTTTCTTGATTACTCAACAAGCGCTCGTTCAATTGGCGGCTCATAGCCTCCATCTGCGCCATCATCGTTTGCATTTGGGCTACGACTGTGGGTATAGCTTGGGATTGCAATTGCAACGCCTTGTAGGTGTCTTGGCGTTGTTGCGTTAGCGAAAAGCCGCGTAGCGTGGTAGCGATGGCGGTATCCAAAGACTGCGACGCCGCCATTCTTTCGCGTCGGCTAATAGCGGACATCAACCCCAGCATGGCCGACGTGGCGACACCCGCAACCGATGTACCAAACGCCAGCCCAAGGCCTTTGATAGGCGCTGCAAATGCCGTACGTATGGCTTGCAGATCGGTAGTGCCTTCGAGCGCAAACACCGCGCCATTCAGCGTCACCACCATGCCCAGAAACGTACCCAGCATGCCCAACATCACCAGCAATCCGACCAGGTAGGGCGTGAGCGCCGGGCCAGGCAGACCGACCCGCTCCCCCTCAACGCGCAGGCGCACCGGGTTTTGCAGTGACACATGCATGTTGATCAACCAATCCCCCAAGACAGGCAGGTTCGCGGGAATGGCGGATAGTGCTTGCGTCAACGTGGCTGTGGCCTGGCGAAAACGGTGCAGTTCAAGGGCGCCAAACACATAGACGGAGGCGATGATCGCCGTCATCAGCAGCGCCAGCAGGTTGGCGGAGCCCAAGAATCCGCTGGCGACCCAGGCCGTAGCAAGGGCGCCCAAGACAAAGGCGCCTACAAAGAAATTTCGGTTCATACGGGCTCTAATGTTTTTTCATGAAGGAATGCTTCCAGCAGGCCGACGGCTGGCTGCAATCGCAGGTCCAGTTCGGCCAGAAGCACTGCTTGAAGTTCTGCGCAGAAGCGCGCCAACCAGGCGCCAGGCTTCATCCACAGATCGGGGTTGTCGTCGGTTCGCTGCGTGTCCGCCAGCGTTTGCAGGTGCGCCTTGCGCAGATGGTTGAAACGTTTCTCCAGTAGTGAGGGAATGCTGGCAAGCAACCGGCCTTCGCGTTCAACCAAAATACCATCGAATGCAGCGTCCAGCGCCACCAGTTGCCTGAGCCTGGGGGATGCCTTGGCCACGCCTTCGCGCAGCTTGACCCGCACATTGCGCACATTCATTTCCATGTCGCGCTGGTGTGCCTGGTGGTATCGGCGAAAGGGCGCATAGGCTTTTACATCGTCTAGAGGCGTATCCAGTTTCGGCAAGGTCAGTTCTGCGCGGGTGCGACCGGTGTTGGGCGCGAGGCTCTTGGTTATCACGCCTTCCAATTGGGCCCGCATTTTGTTGAATTCTTCGTCCAGCGGTGCATCGACAGCGAATTGCGCGGCCAATGTTGCGTCATCCAGCGCGCCCGCGTTGTGCACACCGGTCAGGGCGATAGCGTCTGCAAAATCAATCCACAGGCCCAACTTTTCTCCAAAGGCAGCCGCAGGCTCAGCTGCTGGTAAAACGGCCAGGTCAGCGAGAGTACGAAGGAGTTGAGAGCTGTGAAAGTTGGTACGCGTAGAGGCTCGCGTCATAGGCAGATGGGGTCCAAGTCAACGCATCAACTTCAGATGATGGGGCGACGATTTTACATGGGGAATCCATTGGCGCACTAGGTTTTAGATTTACGCGCCATTTGGTGCATTTTTGGCATTCAGTGTGCGCCATTCGCCTGATTCTGGGCAGACATCAGCGGGCTTACCATTTACAAAAACTTGTTCTACATCTGGGCGCACCGCAGTCTGTGGATCAATGTCGAACTCGATCCGCAACACCTGCGCCACATCGTGGGTCTCAATAGGTAGTTCCCAGGTCAGAAAGAACAATGAGCAATCCCGTTCAGCGGGAAAATCTCTAGCGTAAAAGCCTTCTGCGTGACGGTCTATCACGGCGTGTGGCTGTGCAGTATCAAACACGACGACCGTGCCCTTGATCAACGGTATGCGTTGGCCTGTAGCACGAAAATGTAAGTCCAGCCCCTTGTCCTCGCTCAGAAAAATATTGCAAAAGGCAGCACCGCCATACTGTGCCCCGTCGTGGTGGTAACGCGCGCCGCGGCAGGCCATCAGTGCGACATCGCTGGACACCAACACGTCTTGCAGACCCAAAGAACGCGTCCAATCCTCCGCTGCATGCACACATTGCCCATAGCCCTGCCACCGCCTGCGCGCCCGTGCCAAAGGTAGGGCTTCCACGTCTCCGGGCTCAAGCCTCAGGTGCAGTGCTATTTCTCTTTCCCAATCCGCCAGCAAGCTATGTGGGACAGGTGGGACCAGGACAGTCCCCGTCAGCGCCCTAGCACTTACGCTTCGACTACGGGTAGTACTTCCGCTGTAGTACCAGACGACAATGCGGTCTGGACCGTGGTGTGTTGCAATCGGTGTGCTCATCTGGGTCGTTTACCCTTGCAAAAGAAGGTACCGATTATCCTTTGCTGCGGTTGACAATAGGTCTTTCAAAGCTACTCAGTCGTCTTGGCGCTCGTGCCTTGCAAACTTCCACTCTCTTCTGACCTATGCAAGCCTTGCTCAAGGCCATCGCCATGATGGACATGCCAACAGACGCCCAGCGCATTTTTCACGGTCGGGGCGGCCTGCACCCAGACTGTGAGCACCTCGCGCTGGACGTCTACCCGCCGGTTTGGGTGTTGACCAGCTTTCAGCCACTGGAGGAGTCGCCATTGGCGACCCTCAGCACCGCACTGACTGCGCGCTTGCAGACACTTGCACCAGACCAGGCTCTCAACTGGGTCTACCAATGCCGTAGTGAAGGCCGAAGCGATACGCGTCTAATGGCTGGCAGCGTGCCAGAACCCCATGTCGTCACAGAAAGTGGCACGCGCTTTGGCGTACATGTATTGAAGGGGCAAAACCATGGCCTTTTCCTTGATATGGCGCTTGGGCGGCATTGGGTGCGGGATCACATAGCAGCCAACCCAGGTGGCAAGGTGCTGAATCTTTTTGCTTACACCTGCGCTTTCTCCGTGGTGGCAATGCAAGCTGGGGCCCGGCAAGTGACAAACCTGGACATGAGCCATGGTGCGTTGGCCATAGGCCAGCAGAACCATGCGCTCAACGGTATTGCGGCAGGGGCTGGCTTTCTGGCGCACGACATCTTCACCACTTGGGGCAAGATAACCCGCGGCGGCCCGTATGACCTCATCATCCTCGACCCACCCAGTTACCAAAAGGGCAGCTTTGTAGCCACCAAGGATTACGCGCGCCTAATGCGTCGCCTGCCCGATCTACTCAACACAGGTGGGCACGCGCTTTTATGCCTCAACGCACCAGAACTT
>JBDTAG010000190.1:0-6830 GCA_039924745.1 Rhodoferax sp. | reverse complement strand
GCCGTGCGCGATCCACGTACCTGAGCACGCCCGCATCACCGGCTCTACGGCCGTCACCAAGCCGCTGGCGGGACGCTTCACGATGACACCATCTGGCCCGTGCTCGTGGATATAGGGCTCGCGATTGGATACCACTATGACCTGGTCACCACTGAGTTGCGTACGCAACAATGCTCGCAATCGCTGCGCTGTCCACTCAGTGTCTGGTCCTTGGGATCGCTTGTATTCGTCCTCCAGGTCTCGCAAGCGCGCACGCAAATCCGACGCAAATGGCGCCAATTCAGGGGATGGCAACAGCGGTGATAGCAAACCTTCGCCGCGCATCAATGCGCGCGCACCATTGACCCAACCACGCCAGCTCAGCTGCGCGACCACCACGGTTATCAGTGCTATGACCAGTCCCAGCGCTGCTATCAGTCCGATCAGGTACCGACGGGTGTCCTGGCTGCGTCTGTCAATAAAGCTCAAGTCATGCAACAAGACCAGGCGTGCAACAACCACGTTACTGGTCGCATCGTCTTGCACGGCATCGGGATCGACAACAACTTGCTCGGCAGTCACAGATGCATCCGACGCATCAGTTGCCACAGCGGGCGCTGGTCCGGGAGTGTGTCGGCCCATTACATCGTGCACCCCTACATGTACCGCGCCTGAAGCCAGCGCAAGGCGCGGTTCTGGTTTACGGGATGCATCTTGCGCTTCGGCACACGTCAAGTTGCTTGGAAAGCTACCCGAACCCAGAAGGAATTGATTCTTGGTATCGCACAGCCCGATAGCGACCAAGCGCTCATCCTTTACTGCGCGATCAAACAAAGGGCGCAGGCGCTTCAAGCGTTGGGTCGCAATAGCATCCGCAACAGAATCTGACAGCGCATTGGTCACTAATACGCCACGGCTGTACAAGTCGCGACTGAACCAGCGCAGGGTCACTCGGTCCATCAGCGGCGCGGCCAAATAGGCGGCCGCAATCAACGTCAACACCAGTGGAAATAGAAAACGCAATTGCATGCGAACGGTCTTTAGTGCCATAGTTCCTCTTTTTCTATTGAAGCGCCACCAGCGACAAAACTGCGCACTCGATTGGGACATAGCATTTGTCCAAATGTATCATTGTCTTTACACTGGACTCTTTTCACACTATTTCCACCCAAGACAAAACATGCCCCCAATGGATTCCGCTACCCACCGCCGCGCCACCCTTGATCTTGCAGTCATTGGCAACTGCACGGTCAGCGCCCTCGTCTCACGCACTGGCAGCATTGTCTGGTGTTGCATGCCCCGACCCGACAGTACGCCAGTGTTTGACGCGCTGCTCAATAGCAAAAATGGATTGACGGACGATGGCGCTATGTCGGTCGAACTGGAGGGCTTGACACGGGTGGAACAAACTTACGACCCGGGCACCGCCATCGTACGAACACAGTTGTGGGACGATCGTGGACAAGGAGTTGAGTTGGTTGATTTTGCACCCCGCTTTATTGTGCGAGACCGGGTGTTCAGACCCGCACAGTTGGTTCGACGCATTCATCCGTTGGTTGGACGCCCACGCATTCGGGTTACGGTGAAGCCGCATAGCGACTGGGCTAATGCTGAGCCCACCGTCACACGTGGCAGTCACCACGTGCGCTTCGTGCTTGCGCACTACACCGTGCGACTCAACACCAGCATGCCGCTCACTTATTTGGCTGAGGGCACTTGGTTTTCATTGGATAAGCCCATCAGCCTTTTGCTCGGCCCAGACGAAACGTTGGCAGGCAGCATTGACGACACAGCCCGCGAGTTTGAAGAGCAAACCTCACACCATTGGCGCGAATGGTCCCGCAGATTGGCCGTCCCACTGGAGTGGCAAGACGCTGTGATACGCGCTGCCATTACCCTTAAGCTGTGCCAATACGAGGAGACTGGTGCCATTTTGGCTGCCATGACCACGAGCCTGCCCGAAGCGCCGAACAGCGGAAGAAATTGGGACTATCGGTATTGCTGGTTACGCGATGCATTTTTTGTAGTGCGTGCTTTGAACAGCCTGTCCGAAGTGGGCACCATGGAGGATTACCTCAGTTGGCTGTACAACGTGGTACGGGGAGCAAAAGACGGCCATATCCAGCCGCTGTATGGTGTTGGATTGGAAGCAAGCTTGACCGAATCCATCGTGGCACAGGCACCGGGTTATCGCGGTATGGGCCCCGTGCGCATCGGGAACCAAGCGTACGAACATTTTCAGCATGATGTGTACGGCAATATCGTTCTCGCAGCGGCGCAGTCGTTTCATGACCATCGCTTGTTCCGCAGAGGGGACGCCGCCGACTTTGCCGCGCTGGAGATCATGGGCGAGCAAGCATGGCGCTTGCATAACCAGCCCGACGCCGGAATTTGGGAACTTCGCACCCGCGCCAGAGTGCATACCTCTTCGGCACTCATGTGCTGGGCGGCATGTGACAGGCTGGCAGGTATTGCAAAGGTTTTTAAGCTACCTGAGCGGGCATCACTGTGGCACACGCGCGCACAAGTCGTTCGCTCGGCCATCGAATCCCAGGCGTGGAACGCAAAGCGAAACGCCTATGTCGAGAGCTTTGGGGGAGAGCATCTGGATGCCAGCGTATTGCTGATGGCCGAAGTGGGCTTTTTGCCCCGCAATGATCCTCGCCTGGTAAGCACCGTCGAAGCCATGGAACGCACTCTGTGCGATGGCCCCTTTATGCGGCGGTATGAGGACAAGGACGACTTCGGCTTCCCGGAGACGACGTTCAATGTCTGCTCATTTTGGCGAGTGGATGCATTGGAACGTATAGGCCGCAGGGACGAAGCACGCGAAGCCTTCAACGCATTGCTGTCACACCGCAACCATGTAGGACTGCTGAGCGAGGATCTGAATCCAAAGACTGGCGAACTGTGGGGAAATTTCCCACAAACCTATTCAATGGTAGGGATCATCAACGGCGCTGTGCGGCTATCTGACCCTTGGGAAAGCGCTATTTAGACGACGTGCGTTGAAAAAGAACGGTGTTGCGGCTGGAATGCCGCAACCAGCAACATGGGAACCTGAGTCCAGTCCAGAAACGCATGTGTCTAATGCGCGAAATGGGTCCACGCGTACAAAATGACCAATGCGCCAACGATCGAGAGAATAATTCCGGCCGGATGAACGATGGAACCGTCTGCTGGCTTGCTGAACAAGCGGGCAATAAATCCGCCCACAAATGAACCCGCGATACCCAACAACCCCGTCATAAAAATACCAATGTTTTCCGAGCCGGGCATGATCCAGCGGGCGAGCAAGCCGACGACCAAGCCAACAATAAACATCCAAATAATATGCAGCATTTGCGGTCTTCCCTCGTAATTTAATGGCACACCATTGCGTGCAATAGTGTCAAGCGATATGGACAAAAAAATGGCTCCTCAACGGAGACACCAAGATCCTAACGCAAAATCATAGCGAAGACTGGTGCCGCAATCCGTAGCGGCCAACGTCAATGAGCGAACCTCTTCTTTACATCGACGATCGCCAACATGATTGCCATTGACGACTCCACCACCATAGGTGACGCGTTCTTTCGCGCCACGGAACGCTATGCCAGCAATAGCCTGCTGGCCGTGCCCTCCAATCCGGCGCGCAGCTACGACCCGGCAGGCCGCGAGATTACGTATGCCCAAGCTGCAGACACCGTGCAGGGTTTGATGGCGCAGTACCGCGCCGCAGGCTACGGCCTGGGCCACCGCGTCGGCTTGTTTCTGGAGAGCCGTCCCGAGCATATGCTGCACAAGTTGGCGCTCAATGCGTTAGGGGTGTGCTGCGTACCTTTCAACCCGGACTACCGCCCACGCGAATTGGCCTATGTGGTGGACCATGCCAAGGTCGATCTGATCATGGCGCTTACCAGTCGCAAGGACGCTATTCAAGCCGCGCTGACGCTGACAAAGCACCAGCCACGGATTGCGTTGCTTGAAAATATGGCGCAGCAACTAGTGCCAACAGCCACCAAGCCAACCACCACAGGCATTCCTACTGGCGACACGCCTGCCAGCATCCTCTACACGTCCGGCACAACCGGACAACCCAAAGGCTGCGTGCTGTCGCACACCTACGAGCTAGCGGCCGGCGCCTGGTACGCGCACCAAGGAAGCCTGGGCACTGTGCGCGAGGGTCAAGAGCGGCTGTACAACCCGCTGCCGCTGTTCCATGTGAATGCGTCCATCTTGTCGTTCTATTGCATGCTGCTCAGCGGTGGCTGCCAGGTGCAGACCGACCGTTTTCAGCCCAGCCGCTGGTGGACCGAGGTGGTACAGAGCCGCGCCACCATCGTGCATTATCTGGGTGTGGTCGTGCCCATGTTGCTGTCCCAAGCGCCCAGCCCCTTGGAGCGCGCGCATTGCGTGCGTTTTGGCTACGGCGCCGGCGTAGAGCCGCAATTGCACGCGGTGTTTGAAGCACGCTTGGGCTTCCCACTGCTGGAGTTGTGGGGCATGACTGAGATGGTGCGCCCACTGTGCGACAACCGCACGCCGCGCCAAGTAGGCACACGCGCCATTGGTCGCGCGCGCCCCGGGTTGGACGCCTGTGTGATGGACGAGACTGGGCAGGTGGTGCACGACAACTCACCCGGCGAACTGGTGGTGCGTTACTCCGAGGCTACGCCACGGCGCCACTTCTTCAGCGGCTATCTGGACAACCCCGAAGCCACCGAAGACGCTTGGCGTGGCGACTGGTTTCACACCGGCGACATCGTGACACGCGGGCCCGACGGCATGTTCCACTTTATGGACCGGCGCAAAAACATCATCCGCCGCTCGGGAGAGAACATCGCCGCCGCCGAGGTGGAAGCCCTGCTGCTCACCCACCCGCTGGTGGCCAACGCAGCGGTGATGGCTCTGCCCGATGATGTGCGCGAAGAAGAGGTGCTGGCCTGCGTGGTGCTCAATGACCGCCAAGGGTTGGAGACGGCAGACACCGCCCGCATACTTTTCGACTTTTGCTACGCCAACCTGGCGTACTACAAGGCACCTGGCTGGTTATGGTTTGCTGCCGAAATCCCCACGACCGGCACCCAGAAAATCCAGAAGCACCGCATCTTCCCCGAGGGGCAAGATCCACGCAGCATGGACGGCATACACGACCTGCGCGCTTACAAGAAGCGCAACTAACTCCACTATTTCAAACCCACCATGATCACCCTCTACCACTGCGTCAGCGCCCGATCTTTTCGCCCCCTGTGGATGTTGGAAGAATTGGGGCTGCCCTACCAGTTGCACATGCTGCCCTTCCCGCCCCGCGCGTTGGCACGCAGCTTTTTGCAAGAGAACCCGCTGGGCACCGTGCCCCTGCTAGTGGATGGCGACACCCGCATGACGGAGTCCGCCGGTATCTGCGAATACTTGGCCGCACGGCACAGCCCGGCGCAACTGGGCGTTGCAGTCGATGACCCTGCCTACGGCGCGTATCTGAACTGGCTGCACATGAGCGATGCCACGCTGACTTTTCCACAAACTTTGGTGCTGCGCTACACACATTTCGAGCCCACCGAGCGCAAGCAACCGCAGGTTGCTGAAGACTACAGCCGCTGGTTTTTGGCGCGCCTGCGTGCCGTAGACGCGGTGGTGCAGCGGCAAGACTATTTGTGTGCCGGTCGATTCACCGCCGCTGATGTAGCCGTTGCCTATGCGTTAATGCTGGCAAGTCACCTCGGGCTTCAGACCCAGTTCACCCCGGCGGTGGCGGCATATTGGTTGCGGCTGCAAGCGCGTCCGGCGTTCCAACGCGCAATGGCGGCGCAGCACCAAGCGGCTGTCGACCAAGGCGTGCCGACGATTCCGTCACCTGATATTCGTCCGTAGATAAACCAAAACTACTACAAATTTAATAGCTATTAAGCCATATTCCACGAGGGCTAGAGGCCGATTTTGCTTACATGACTTGCAGCTTTACTTTGCTTTGACTTGGCGCTCAGGTTTGCGCCAATAGCCAAACTCTTGCTCGTGCACTTCGATGTCCAAATCCGCAACACGGGCCTGCATCCGCTCCTGCACATCTGCAACCGCTTTGTTGTAAATACTCGGCCCCAGCTCCTCCAGGAAAAACGACAAAAGACTGGCGGCGGCCATATTGCCGATTCGTTCGTCCATGTTCTTTTGGAAATACTTCTCGATGGAGGCGATGGCCTGCGTCTTGGTTTCTTTGCTGAGTTCTATGCTCATGGTCTGTGTATCACCTGTTTAATCCAGTCTGCCAGAGCAAGCCGTGCAGGCAAACAGAAGTGTGCACTACATCCTTGGAGTAGCCCGTTCAATAATCGCCGCACAGTCCAGCCCGCGTGGCATCGCACCAAAAGTTAGGCCACTGCTGTGCTCGCCTAGCCGCGATGCGCAGAAGGCATCGGCCACAGCGTGATGGCCATTGCGCACCAGAAGCGAGCCTTGAAGCGCCAACGCCATTTTTTCGACGACGCCCCGTGCGCGGTATTCGATAGCCGAAGGGTCCAGCAACTCACTGCCCAGACGCGCCACGTACTGGTCCAGGCGGCGGTCTGTGCCAGCAGACTTTTGCACTTCGTCCATGTAGGCATCCACTGAGCCGGGGTTGCGGCCCATGGCGCGCAACATATCCAGGCATTGCACATTGCCACTGCCTTCCCAGATGGAGTTGACCGGTGATTCGCGGAACAGGCGGGGCATGATGCAGTCTTCCATGACGCCGCTGCCGCCTATGCATTCCATAGCCTCATAGGCGTGGGCAGGTGCGCGTTTGCAGATCCAGTATTTGCCGACCGCTGTGCCAATGCGCACCAGCATTTTTTCATGCTCGTTGGTCTCGCCCGCGTCCAAGGCGCTGGCGA
>JBDTAG010000189.1:0-10587 GCA_039924745.1 Rhodoferax sp. | reverse complement strand
ACCAATTGTTGCGCGAGTTTGGTCAGCGGCTGTGTGTGGCGGCGCCTGCCCCGGCTGTGGTCGCGCGCTTGCGAGGGGATGAGTTTGCAATCTTGCTCCCAAACAGTGGTGCGTCAGAAGCCATTGAATTGGCCAAGCGCATAGAGATCATGTTGGTGCAGCCGTTTGCGATCGCTGACATCGCTTTGGACGTGTCTGCCACGATTGGTTTGGCCTTGTTTCCGGAGCATGGTGAGACGCCGCATGACCTGTTTCGGCACGTAGACAGCGCGTTGAACTTGGCGAAAAAGCGTGGGTCCAGCTATTACCTATTTGACCCGGTACAAAGCAAAGACCAATCACGGCGACTCAATGCGGCTGGCGAATTGCGTCGCGCCATCGAAGGTGGTGACCTGCTGTTGTATTTGCAGCCCAAAGTGAACATGCGTACGGGTGCCGTGCAAGGCGTCGAGGGGCTGGTGCGTTGGAAGCATGCTGAGCGCGGATTGATCCCACCAGTGGAGTTCATTGGCCTTGCCGAACACACCGGTTTGATACGACCGCTAACAGAATGGGTCATAGAAACAGCGTTGCGCCTGAACCAGGCCTGGGCGGGCCAAGGATGTGCGCTACCGATAGCGGTGAATCTGTCGGCGCGCAACCTGCGTGATGAAAAGTTGGTGGAGAAAATCCGAAACCTCAAGACCATATGGGGCACTGCCGCTGGTCTGCTGGAGCTGGAGATTACCGAAAGCACTGTGATGGACGATGCCGAATATGCGTTGAATGTGCTGCGCTGCCTGCGCGAAGAAGGCATTCCGCTGGCGATAGACGATTTCGGAACCGGCTATTCGTCACTGACCTATTTGCAGAGACTGCCGGTCGAGTACATCAAGATTGACCAGTCGTTTGTGCGGGACATGACAGCTAACAAAGCATCGCTGGCCATCGTGCGTTCCACGATCGACCTGGTGCACGACCTGGGCCGCAAGACCGTTGCCGAGGGCGTGGAAACGCAGGCGCACTGGGACCAACTGGCTGCCTTGGGTTGTGATATCGCGCAGGGCTACTGGATTGCCCGGCCCATGCCATCCGAACGGTTTCCGGACTGGCTGGCGCAATACCGTGCGCGCGGCTCAGTTGGGTAGACCGATTTTTTGGAATTGCGGAAGTTTTTTCGGGTCATCCGCAAATCGACGCTGTGCCCACAATCCACCAGCGGCGGGCGCTGGCTGGTCGTGACTCAGCGCAGCTGGCTGGGTACCGGTATCACGGGGCTTTCGACACCATCCACCATTCCCGTTTCGCCAACTTTGTTAGGCCCCGCCGCTCCGGTTCTCAAAACCAGGCCTCCGGCTTGGCGTTTTTGCTCACCCAATGATGCCTTGACATTTTGTAATCCATATTGGGACCGCAGTTCTTGCAGGTTGGCCGTCAGCTCGGCAGCGTTGTCGATTTTGGCGCCATGTTTTCGCAGAACCTGGTGTGCGTTGTCGATCAGGCGGGCGTTTAACGTCTCGCGGCCGTGCAGAATCAAGTTCTTGACGGCGGCGGTTGGATTGCCCGACAGGCTCAATGCCATAGCGGTCTCTGCCATTTCCAACACCTTGGCCTGGCAGTCCCGCATGCGATCGGCAAAGGAAAGATGCGCTGTGGCACTGGCAGCCAACAATTCGGTTTGCGAGCGGTTGCTACAGAAGCGCAGGCCAATGGTGTCAACCATAGTCTCCACCTCGTCAAGCTGTATGGCTTTGTTTGCCAATTGGGATATCAGCGCCAGTACGTTGCTGGCAGATTCGAAATCAAATTCGCTGTTGCGAACGGTCTTGGCAAGGTCGCGCACGGCTTCCACCGACTGCGCAAGCTGGTGTTGCTGTATGAGATTCAATGCCACCACAATCTCGGACAGGCGCTTGATGCGGTCGTTCTTGGGGTTCTTGTCGATAAGGCGATTGAAGTCATCATGGCAGCGCTGCAGGCCCTTGCGGTCGCCGTTTTCCAACCGCGCAAAGGCCAAGAGCACCAGGCTTTGGCAGTCAAACATCTTGGATTCCAACCCCAGACGCACGGTGCGGTCCAGCAGCTTCTCGGCTTCGAAGTGGTCGCCCGAGTAGTAGGTCATCATCGCCAGATTTTGCAAACGGGTGATGGATGCCGGTGTGAGCGTGGAAGCCATCTTGTAGGTTTCCAGCGCTTTATCGAACTTGCCTAGCTCAAACTGTGCTCGGCCCATGACGTCGTAGGCGTCGCCGTAGTTGGGGTCGGCGCTGATCAGATTTTCCAACGTGCTGGTGGCCTGGAAGATCTGGCCGGCATCCAGTTGCGCACGGGCCACCCCCAACTTGGCCCAGGGTAAGGTTTTGGCGGCGACTACTGCATGGTAGAGCTGTTGTGCATCGGCTGGGCGGCCGACCCGCAGTAGCAGCTCTGCGCCGACCCGCGCCGCATACAACCAAAACGGGCCCTTGGCTTCGAACCGCTCCATGCACAGGCGGGCTGCCTCTGCAAATTCTTCTTTTTCAATCGCTGTAAAAATACCCAGCAGCGAGACTTTGCGCACCCGGGCCTGGCGCAGCCGTTCTCCCAGTTGGGTTGCCTTGTGCGGCTTGAGCAGGTAGCCATCCAGCGCGGACTCGGCTGCCTCTGCCACCTTGGCGTAGGTGGCCTCTCCGGTGATCATGATGAAAATGGTGGAGAAGGGCAGCAGCTGGTTGCGCCGCAAATCGTCCAACAGGTCCTGGCCGGAACTGGCTTCGTTGGCGAAGTGCAATTCACACAACACAAAATCAAATGCGCGGAATTCGAGTTGCCGTCGCGCGTCGATGGCGCGGGCCGCTTGCACGACGGTACCCACACCAAAGTCCCGCAGCTGTGAAACCAGGATAGAGCGAGACGTTGGATTTCCGTCCACCACTAGGGCAGAGCACGCCGAAAAGTCGTCTTCCAGAGTGGCCATCAGATTGGCACAGTGTGCTCCAAAACATCGCCAAGGGGATGGACCAGTGACAGTTGCACTGGTTTGTTATCAAAATAATAGCACTATGTTGAACAAATTCGAGGGCTAGAGGCCGATTTTGTCCACAGCGCGTGTCACCAAGTGTTGCGCAAAGCCCGCAAGAACGCCATGGCATATCTGCCTAGGCGAGCAGGTCGCACAGCGTGCGCGCCATCACCTTGGTCGCGCGGCGCAGGTCTTCCAGTTCCAGGCGTTCGTCAGCGCGTTTGGCATGCGACTCCAGCACCGTGCGGGGGCCGGCGCCGTAGATCACACCGGGAATGCCCGCTTCGCAGAACAGGCGCACGTCGGTGTACAGCGGTGTACCCAGCGCGGGGATGGGTTCTCCGAACACTTGCGCTCCATGTTTTTGGATGGCGTCCACCAGCGGTCGGTTGCCTGGCAGTGGTTGCAAGGCGCGTGCCAACAGGATGCGTTTGATGTCCACCGTGATGCCGGGCAGCGTGGCCGCCGTGTCCTGGATCAGCTGGCGCAGCGTGGCTTCCACTTCAGTCGGATTCTCTTCGGGGATCATGCGGCGGTCCAGCTTGAAGCTGACGCGGCCAGGCACCACATTGGTGTTGGTGCCGCCTTCGATGGTGCCGATGTTGAGGTAGGGATGCGTGATGCCTTCGACCTTGGAGGTGATGGCTTGGTACAGCGTGTTCTGTTCGTACAGCGCGGTCAGTATGCGGTTGGCGGCTTGCAGCGCATCCACGCCCGACGCCGGAATGGCCGCGTGCGCCATCTTGCCCTGCACGGTCACTTCCATTTGCAGGCAGCCGTTGTGCGCGGTGATGACCTGGTAGCTGAAACCGGCGGCCACCATCAAGTCGGGCTTGATGATGCTGTGGGCCAGCAGCCAGGCCGGGCCGACTTCACCACCAAACTCTTCGTCGTAGGTAAACAGCACTTCCACGCTGCCGTGCTTAGGTTTGGCCACCGCCTCCAGCGCGCGGACTGCGAAGGTGTAGGTCGAGAAATCACACTTACTGACCGCAGACGCGCGGCCATAAATCTTGCCGTCTTCGATCTCTCCGCCGTAGGGGTTCTTGGTCCAGCCCTCGCCGGGTGGCACGACGTCGCCGTGGGCGTTGAGCAGCACGGTGGTGCCCGCGCCGTATGTGCGGCGCACGACCAGGTTGGTGATGGTTTCCAACCCCGCGGCGCGCACTTCGGCCTCGGGCACGGCGTGTTTTTCAGCATCGAAGCCAAAGCCATGCAGCAACTCGGCGGCGCGTTCGGCGTGGGGCGCGTTGTTGCCCGGTGGCGTGTCGGTGGGCACGCGTATCAGCTCTTGCAGAAAGCGCACTTGTTCGTCAAAGTGGGCGTCTACCCAGGCGTCGAGTTGTTCGTAGGTGTTCATGTTGGGGTCTTGTGTGAAAGGGGCGCGCTGTGTGGTTCAGTCCGCAGGCGACTGGGCCAGGTCGGCCAACAAATGGGCAAAGGCATCAATAGCTAAATGCATGTCGTCGTTGGTAGAAGATTCCAGTGGGTTGTGGCTGATGCCCGAGTTCAATCCACGTACAAATAACATGGCCTGCGGCATGATCTCGTGCAGCTTCATCGCGTCGTGGCCTGCGCCGCTGGGCATGCGATGCAGGGGCACGCCGAGCGCAGCCACGGCTTGCTCCCAGCGGGCTTGCCACAGGGGTGCGCTGGGTGCGGCGCTGGCGCGCATGGTCTCGGTCACGCTGTGGTGCACACCGCGGCGCGTGCAGATGGCGGCCAGCTCGGTCAGCACATCGTTGGCCAATTTGTCGCGTTGTGCATTGTTGGGCGCGCGCAGGTCCAGCGAAAACAGGCAACGCCCCGGAACGACGTTGATGGAACCATTGGGCACTTGCAACATGCCCACGGTGCCAACCGAGTCGCCATCCGTCGCTGCGCGGCGTTCGACAAACAGCGTCAGCTCAGCGACTGCCGCTGCCGCATCGCGGCGGGTGATCATCGGCGTGGTACCCGCGTGGCTGGCATGCCGATCACCTCGCACTGGTAGCGCACACTGGCGTTGATGGAGGTGATGATGCCCAGCGGAATGTCCAACTCGTTTAGCACCGGTCCCTGCTCGATATGCACTTCGACAAAGCCTTGGTAGTCGTCGGCGTTGCGCTTCAGGCCGGGGATGTCGTCCACACACAGGCCGGCGTGTTGCATCGCGCTGCGCATGCTGATGCCGTCCGCATCCACCTGGTCCAGCCAGGCCGGGTTGAAGTGCCCCGTCAGCGCACCGGAACCTAAAAACGTGGCCTTGTAGCGTTGGCCTTCTTCTTCGGCAAAGGCAACGATCTCCAGGTCAAACGGCAAGCGCTTGGCCGCTTGCGCCAGCATCTGCACGCAGGCCAGCGGCACATAAATGCCCAGACGGCCATCGTACTTGCCGCCGTTGCGCACGGTGTCGTAGTGGCTTCCTGTGAGCAATGTCTTATGAGAAATAGGGCTGTAGCCCTCGTCGATGCTTAGTAGTGCGCTATCTTTTTTGTAACAACAGACGACATTGCCGACGGCGTCGATGTGTACGGTGTCGCAGCCTGCGTGGCGCATGTCCATGCTGATGCGTTGCGCACACGCGCGGTGGGCGTCGGTCAGGTAGGTGACGGTGAGCTGGCCCAGTTCGGCGTAACCAGGGTCGGTGTGTTGCGCTAAGGTCTCTTGCCAATCCCACACCACATTGCCCAGTTCGGGCGTGTAGGCAAACAGGTCGTTGAGCCGAATCTCGGCAATGCGGTGGATGTTGCGGATGCACTCCTGGCGCTCGAAGTCGGGGTGGCCCTGCAACCGGCGCTCAAAGGTGGCGATGATTTCGGCCTTGGAGAGGCCGGTGCCACGCGGCCCGCGCACCGCCAGAATGAAGGGGAAGCCAAAGCGGGCGTTGTAGTCGCGATTGAGCTGCTGGATGGTTTCAAATTCATGCGGCGTGCAGTGCGTGAGGCCCGCTTTGCTTTGCTCGTTGCCGGACTCGGCGGTCAGGTTGTTGTCGACCATGGCCTTGCCGGCCAATTCGGGGTGGGCGCGGATCAAGGCGACTTGCGGCTCTACGCCTGCCGCGTTCAGCACGCTGACCATGGCGTACTTGAGTTGGGCCAGGCTGGTGAAGGGGCGTTGGGCCAATGCTTGCTGGGGAATCCACGGCGAGTGTTCGTACAGGCCTGCCAGCCATTGCGTGGCGTGTTCCAGCGACGCGGTGTTGAGTTGCGAAAGTGTGATTGCCATGGTGCTGTGCTACGCGGAGGAAGGGTGTGTGGTTTTCCAGTGCCTAGCAATGTCCACACGGCGGCAAACCCACACGTCTTGGTGCTGAGCGATGTGGTCCAGAAAGCGCTGCAAGGCGGTGATGCGGCCGGGGCGGCCCAGCAGGCGGCAGTGCATGCCAATGCTCATCATGGACGGGCGGTCGTGGCCTGCAGGGTCGCCTTCTGCGTACAACACGTCAAACGTGTCTTTCAAATATTGGAAGAATGGATCGGCGTGGGAATATCCCTGGGGCAACGCAAAACGCATGTCATTGCAGTCCAATGTGTAAGGCACGATCAATTGAGGCACTACGCTGCCATCGGTCTTTTGAACCTGCATCCAAAAGGGCAGGTCGTCACCGTAGTAGTCGCTGTCGTACTCAAAGCCGCCGTAGTCGGCGACTAGGCGGCGGGTGCGCGGGCTATCGCGGCCGGTGTACCAACCCACGCCGTGTACGGCGTCTTCAACGTCTCGTCGTTGACCGGTGAGTTGCTCGATGGCGGCCATGCCCAATTGCATGTGCTTGCGTTCGGTTGCTTCGTCGACGTTTTGGTAGTGAATCCAGCGCCAGCCATGGCACGCAATCTCATGGCCCAGTTCAACAAAAGCGGCGGTCAGCTCCGGGTGGCGTTGCAGCGCCATGCCCACACCAAATACGGTGAGTGGCAAGCCGCGTTGTTCAAACTCGCGCAGGATGCGCCAGACGCCCGCACGCGAGCCGTATTCGTAAATGCCCTCCATGCTGATATGGCGATCCGGGTAGCTGGCGGGGTTGAACATCTCCGACAAAAATTGCTCAGACCCCGCGTCGCCATGCAGCACCGAGTTCTCGCCGCCTTCTTCATAATTCAGCACAAACTGCACCGCAATGCGGGCGCCGCCCGGCCATTGTGCGTGTGGCACGTCTTTGCCGTAGCCGATCAAATCGCGCGGGTAGGCTTGGGTGGAGTCGTAGTTTTTCATAGCTGTGTGGCCTAGGCTGTTGCAGGTGCCAGCATCAGTGATGCTTCCACATGCATCAGGTGTTCATCCATCAATCGCAAAGCCAGCGCTTCGTCGCGGGCTTGCAGCGCATCCACGATGCTGCGGTGTTCCTCGTGCGAATGCTCGGCCGCGCCAGCCGATTGGTACATCAGCGTGATCAGCGCGCAGCGTGACAACAAATCCATCATCAGATGCGCCAGCACCTCGTTGCCCATCAGCTGCGCCATGCGCACGTGGAAGTCGCCCAAGAGCGAGGTGCGGCCCGGCACGTCGCCGCGCATCAGGGCCGCCTCTTCTTCGGCAATATGGTCGTTCAGCGCGTCGATATGTTCTTGCGTGGCAAGGCGGACAAATGCCTGGGTCATGCCCGCCTCCAGCATGCGGCGCACGGCAAACACTTGCTGCGCCTCGGCAATCGACGGTGCGGCCACAAAGGCGCCACGGGCCGGCTCCATGCGGATCAGCCGGTTTTGCGACAACTTGAACAACGCCTGGCGTATCAGCGTGCGCGACACGCCAAACTGGTCGGCTAGGGTTTGCTCCACTAGTTTTGCCCCCGGTTGCAGGCGATGCTCGACGATGGAGCGGGTCAGGGTTTCGACAATGAAGCCGGTGGTGGTGGAGTCCATGCGGGCATCATAGCTACAAACACCAAAAGTGTATACACTTTGAAAGTACCGAGCAATCTAACCAAAGGGACGCCGTCATGGGCTTGAGCACACACGTACTGGACACCATGCACGGCACGCCCGCCGTCGGTATGCACGTAGCGCTGTACACCACGCAAGGCGAGCACGCCACCTTGGTCAAGTCATTCGTGCTGAATGCCGATGGTCGCAACCCCGACGGCATGCTCTATGACCATGCCAACTTGCGGGTCGGCACTTACCGATTGGTTTTCGATGTCGCGGCTTACTTCAAGGCACGTGGGGTGGAACTACCCGAACCCAATTTCTTGAACCGTGTGGGTCTGGATTTTGGCGTAGCCCACGCGGATCAGCATTACCATGTGCCGTTGCTGGTGAGCCCGTGGAGTTATTCTACGTACCGAGGTTCCTGAACACCACAAGGCACACCACGTGACCACGAAACAGAAATACACCGCTGCACCAGAACACGCGCACAGCCGTATTCTGGTTTACAACGACTCTGCAGTCGATGTGGCTGGCGTTATCAATCTGCTCGAAGGCATGGGCTACGAATCCTTGACCGCTATCACCGAGCCTCGCCATGTGTTGTCCACCCTCAGTGCAATTCGATTCGACGCCATGTTGGTTGACCTGCGCATGCCACGTCTGGATGGCTTAAAAGTTATCTATTTGATCCGCGAGACTTTTTCAGCAGCTGAGTTGCCCATACTGACGATCAGCGACAGCGGGCGCGCGGAGTTGGGTAACGCGGGCCTGTTAGCTGGTGCCAACGATCACGTGGTCCGCCCGATCGACCCCGTCGATGTAGCGCTGCGCGTACGCAACCTGCTGACCATCCACGGCATCTACAAGGCCAGCCAAGAGATTCAGAACAACTTGGAGCGCGAGGTGCAGGCGCGCACCGCCAAGCTCAAGATGCTGATTGAAAACGGCCTGCTGATGTCGATGACGCGGGACCGCCACGCACTCTTTCGACACACGCTGTTTGAAGGGCGCAGCCTGCTGAACTGCGACGCTGCGACGCTGTATTTGCGCACAGACCGGCAGACTTTGCGATTCAGTATGCGAACCCGTGGCGATGACCTTCCCGATAAGGAAATCCCTTTATACGACTCGGCCACCGGCCTGCCCAATGATCGCTTTGCAGCCACGTGGTGCGCCATCCACAAGAAGTCGCTGCGCATTGACAACGTCTACACGGAAACCCAGTTTGACCTCACCGGCACGCGCAGCTTTGACGAAGCCAGTGGCTACAAAACCGTATCCACCCTGACGGTGCCTCTGATCCCGCGCGGCGGCGAGGTGGTGGGCGTCTTGCAGTTCATCAACAAGCTGGATGACGATACCGACGCGGTCATTCCATTCCCAGCGGAGCTGGTGGCGCTGGTGGAGGCGCTTGCTGCGCAAGCCGCTGTCACGCTGTCAAACCTTGCGCTGCGCGACGCGCAAATGGAGCGTGCCGGGCAGAACACCGGGGCAAAGTGGCTGACGTGCTAGCTGTTAGCCGACGACTGCTTTTGCCCTTGGCAACGAAATAAACTGTGTGACAAAAAAAAGGCGCCTGAGGCGCCTTTTTTCATTTCTGACCGGATCGTATTTCCGTCGCAATACGTGCGGCGGGATAGACGTGATCCAGCGCTTCGAGAAGTGCTCGCGTGTCTACCGCTACGCTGCGATTGACCTTTCCATCAAAGCCGAACTCACCACCCAGCGAATGGATGTTGCCGTCAAAGATCAGTCCAATCACTTCTCCGTTCTTGTTGACCATTGGTGAGCCGGAGTTGCCGCCGATGATGTCGTTGTTGGTAACAAAATTGAGTGGTGTTTGCAAGTTCACTTTGTCTTTGGCCGCCAACCATGATTTGGGCAATGCAAACGGTTCAGCACCGGTGTTGCGGGCATATGCGCCAGCGATATCGGTAAACGGGGCAACAGGCGTGCCGTTCTCGTTCCAGCCCACCACACGGCCATAGGACAAACGAAGTGTGAAGGTAGCGTCTGGATAGATATCGGTGCCGTAGACCGCAAATCGGGCTTGAGCCAAACGTTCTTCCTGCTTCTTCTGTGGGCCTTCCACTTCTTCTTCGAACTTCTTGCGCAGAGCGCGCACTTCGGTGTCATAGGAAGCGACGAACTTGATCATCGGGTCATTGGATGCCGCCAATGTCTTGCTGTCTGCATCCCACAGCGTCTTGCGCAGACCACCAGTGGCCTCGCCCTTCTTGTTCATGGTCAGGTCAAAGAGCTTGGTACCAAGCACCAAGTCGTTTGCTACCTGCTCTGGGTTCTTGTTGCCCAACAGACGCTTGACCAAAGGATGGTCAGGGCCCAGCTCTTCACGGAACCAGGTCAGGCCATTGCGCAGATTGGCGATCTCAAATTCCTTGTAGATCGGCGCGTTGGACAGCACCCTTTGCTCCATTTGTGGCAGGCGTGCATCGGTGAACTCAGGGAGCCGTTCACCATTGGGCTTGGTCTTTTCTTCGGCATGGCGCACGATCGCGCGTGCCATGTGGACCAATGTGCTACCGAATTCACTTTGTACTGCGTCCATGCTTTTGCGCATCTCTTGGCGCTTCTTGGTCAATGCGGCAATGTTGTCCCAAACGTCGCCGTATTCAGAAAGCAAAGCGGGGTTTGCGGCAACCTTGGCACGGAAGTCGCTCTCGTTCTTCTGTAGCTGGCCGAAGAAGTCTTTGTCGGCCAGCGCTTCGTGTCGGCCTTTGAGGGCCTTCAGGCCGTTCT